>JAILMJ010000027.1 GCA_024692685.1 Clostridia bacterium | reverse complement strand
TATTCTTTTTATTATATTCGGCGTGAGCGGTCTGATAAAACCGGGAGCGCTCAAGACAGTAATGTTTATTATATTTCTGCTCGGAACAATAACCGGAATAATCTCATCCGTATGGATGGCTCTTATGTATCGGGCATTCTCATACAACGGAAAAAGGAAACTGTCAAAGCAGGTAATTGAAGGAATAGCAGGTTATGTCTCTCTGCCCGAAGGCGGCAGGGGGCTTGATGTGGGCTGCGGCAGCGGAGCGCTGACCATCGCCTGCGCAAAAAGAAATCCGAAATCCGAATTCATCGGCATTGACCGCTGGGGCAAAGAATACGCGTCATATAACAAACCGCTGTGCGAGAATAACGCAAAAGCGGAAGGGGTAACGAATGTGAAATTCAGGCAGGGCAACGCCGTTAAACTCGACTTTGCCGATGAAACATTTGACGCAGTTGTGAGCAACTATGTTTATCATAACATACCCGGCGACAGGCAGAGCTATCTGCTCGAAACGCTACGCACTCTCAAAAAAGGCGGGAGTTTCGCTATTCACGATACGTTCTCGAAATCCAAATACGGCGATATGCAGGCGTTTGTGAAAAAACTGAAAGATATGGGATATTCCGAAGTCAGGCTTATAAGCACAACAGACGGATTGTTTATGAAAAAAAGCGAATCCGGATGGATGGGGCTTTCAAATTCGGCTCTGCTCACCGGTATAAAATAAAGGCAGTGAGATTATGTGGCAGAATGTCTTTGAAGGCCTTATGATTCCGTTTGCCGGCACGGCGCTGGGCTCCGCCTGCGTATTCTTTATGAAAAAAGAACTCGGCAGGAATACGCAGAGAGTGCTTACAGGCTTTGCTTCGGGCGTTATGGTTGCGGCGTCAATCTGGAGCCTGATAATTCCCGCGATGGAACTTTGCGCGGATAAGGGAAGACTGTCGTTTTTGGCGCCCGTAATCGGTTTCTGGCTCGGAATTCTTTTCCTGCTCATGCTTGACAGTGTTATTCCGCATCTGCACCTTTATGCTGAAGAAGCGGAAGGTATAAGAAGCAAAGCGGCAAAAACCACAATGATGCTGCTTGCGGTCACCCTTCATAATATACCGGAAGGAATGGCTGTGGGCGTAATATACGCAGGCCTTCTTTCGGGCGGCGGAATAATAACCGCAGGCGGCGCTCTCGCTCTCTCTCTCGGCATAGCTATTCAGAATTTTCCCGAAGGCGCGATTATTTCAATGCCTCTTCACGCGGAAGGCAAATCAAAGATTAAATCGTTTATCGGCGGAACTCTTTCGGGAGCGGTTGAACCGCTGGGCGCGCTTCTCACGGTTCTGGCGTCTGGGCTGATTGTACCGGCGATGCCTTATTTTCTCTCATTTGCAGCAGGTGCGATGATTTATGTTGTTGTGGAAGAGCTTATACCCGAAATGTCGCAGGGCGAGCATTCAAACACGGGCGTTGTTATGTTCGCGCTCGGCTTTACTGTTATGATGGCGCTTGATGTCGCCCTCGGATAAAAGGAGAAACAATATGATTAAAACTACAGTTAAAATAGACGGAATGATGTGCGGTATGTGCGAAGCGCATATCAGCGACACAATCAGAAAAGCGTTCCCGGACGCAAAAAAGGTTGCCGCTTCAAGAAAAAACGGCGAAGCAACTTTTCTGACGGAAAACGCTATCAACGCAAAGGCCCTTGAAACGGCGATTGAGAATACGGGATATAAATTCATTTCCTGTTCATCGGAACCTTATAAAAAGCACGGCCTGTTCGGATAAAAACAAACCAAACGTGCGTAAAAAATCAAGTTCCTGCACACTGTTGAGAGTGTGCAGGGACTTTTCTGTTAAATCTTTTTAATTAACCAACTCTGTATGACAAAACCGCATTTGTTTTATTCAAGTTATTCTGATTTTACTGGTTTATGAACAACTGCCCTTTTACGCGGGGCTTAAAGCTTCCGTATTATACCTGGTTTGCCGTGTAGTGGATGTTGAAGCCGATGGGGCTGGTGCCGTCGCTCTTTGATGAGCAGTCCGCAAAGTCAACATCGGATGAGGTGGAGGCGCCGCAGATGTAAATGTTCGTGCCTTTTCCGGCAACACCCATTGCTCTGTCCGAGCCGGAGCCGGCGAAGGATTTGACCGTATTCTTTCTGCCCGCCGAGGAGACCACATAGACGAAGGAATCAAAGTCGCCGTTGTTGGTGAAAGTGAAGTCCCTGTTGTTTGAGGTCGTGTATCCGCTTACGGCAAAGCCGCTGGAAATGTCGTCAATGCCGGTGATAAAGTCGCTCTGATAACCGATGAGAGTGGTTAACCAGACCTTCTTGCCGGAGCCGTCATATTTGATAACGTAGCCGTCGTATGAGCCGCCGTTATAAATCTTGTTGCCGTCGGTGTCGTGGGCAAAGGTGCCCTTGGTTTCGATGTTTTTGCTGTCAGTTATATAGTAACCCGCAACCGCAACGCCGCCGTCTGTGGTTGGTGCAACGCCCTTAGCGTGAACGTTGCCTGTTTCATAAAGAACGTCTTTCCACGCGAGAGAACCGCTTGGTGTGTACTTCACAACGAGGGCATATCTCTTGTTGTTGTCAAAGGGATTAATGCCTTCGAAATCGCCGTCACGGTTAACGGTTTCAACGCTGGCGAAGATTGAGCCGTCGGAGCCGACCGCAACATCGGTGACTGTACAGTGCTTTTTGCCTGAAAGACCGGTTGCCCATGCGAGGGTGCCGTCAGCGGAATATCTTGCAACGAAGGCCTTGATGCCGGTGCCGGTGTTCTTCATATCAAAATCCGCGCTGTCCGATTTGCCGCCGATTACAAATCCGCCGTCGGAAGTGGCGTCCACGGCATAGATGATATCGTCGCCGCTGCCGCCGAAAAGCTTCTTCCAGAGGGTTTTGCCGCTTGAACTGAACTTGACTATAACGCCTTCAACCGTGTCCTTGCACTTATATTCCGCGTCGGAAACAAAGTCGGTCGCAAAGGTGTCGCCTACGGCAATTATGCTGCCGTCTTTAAGAACGGCAACGTCGGAGAAGTTCAGCGTTTCGTCCGCGGAGGTGATGGAGGACCATTCAATGCTGCCGTTATCGGCGTATTTAACGATAAGACCGCTTGCGTAATCCTTGACTTCACCCGCGGAGTTTTTAACCGAGTTGCCAACCGCGACACTGCCTCCGTCGGAGGTCGCCGCATTGCGCGAGAAGTAGCAGGAAGCGCCGTTGCCGAAACTTCCTATAGGATCCGGAGTTACGGAGTTGGTCGATTTGGTTGTCGAAGCTTCGGTTATGCCCGGACCGTTGGTTGAGCTTTTGGTGGTGGTGCCGGAGTGGGTTGTGCCGATTGTGGTGGTAACTCTGGGCGCACCGGTGGGGAGTGAAGCGGGAGCGGAGGTGGCCGATGTGCCGTTTTTATCCGTGGGGTTGTTATTGTTATTCGGATTGTTATTCGAAGCCGAGGTATCGTTATTGTTGTTTGTGGTAGCGGACGGAACAGTCGTGACTCTGTCAACTATTTCAACGTTTCCTTTGCTGTCCGTTACGGCGGTTACGCCCCTGTCCTCTGCCGCCTTTGATACTCTGCTGTATTCCTCGGGCGTGAGTTTGGTGCGGTTTTCAACCTTTGCCTCGGACATAATCTCGTCCGCCAGGGAGGAGGGAACAACCGTTGTCGGGACCTCTTCCTTCTTTATGACGACATCGCCGTTTTCGTCTTCATCGACGATGAGGCCTTCCTGCTGAGCAACCTTTTTAACCTTGTCTATCTGATCCTTTGAAAGAGAGGACAGATCTCCGTTAAAGTCTTTTGCGTCATCGCCCAGGGCCTTGGAAACGAGCTCAACAAGCTCAACCCCCGTGATTTCAACCGGCTGATATGTGTCGTCGCCCGAAGCGGACCAGCCTTCATTTGAAGTAACGGAAGTCGACTCCCCGTTTTCCTTATCGCCTTTCCTGACCGAGCAGGCGGTGAAAACCGAGAGAGCCAGAAGCAGGCAAAGTACAACGGACACTGCCGCTGTCAGTTTATTTTTCATAATCAAGAGCCTCCCTAAAAAATCTCGGGTATATGTGTGTATTTATACAATTATATGTTAACACAAAAAAATTACTTTTTCAATAATTTTTGTATTCTCTCTTAAAAATTAACAAACCGCTTTAAATTTGTTACGATTTGGGTTATAATCTAAACACTGAATAAACATGCGGAGGTGCAGGCAAGTGACTAAAAAAGAGAAGGCGCTCAGAGCCGTTGAAATCCTGGAGGAAAGATATCCTGACTCGCTCTGCTCGCTGGAGTATAGCGATCCCCTGCAGCTGCTTATCGCTACCCGTCTGTCCGCCCAGTGCACCGACGCGAGGGTAAACCTCGTCACGCCCGAGCTTTTCGGCAAATACAGGAGCGTTGAGGATTTTGCGCGCGCCGACGTTTCCGATATTGAGAGGATAATCCACTCCTGCGGCTTTTTCAGGACAAAGGCGAAGGACATAGTCGAAATGAGCCGTATGATGATTGAGAAATTCGGCTCCCGCGTACCCGATAATCTCGATGATCTAACCTCCCTTCCGGGTGTCGGGCGCAAGACGGCGAACCTGATTATGGGCGACATTTACGGCAAACCCGCCGTTGTTGCCGACACGCATTTCATACGCATAAACAATCTTTTGGGTCTCATCAGCACCGAAGATCCCTTCAGAGCGGAGCAGGAAATGAGGAAGCTTCTGCCGCCGGAAAAGAGCAATGATTACTGCCACAGATGCGTCCTTTTCGGGCGCGAAATCTGCGTTGCGAGGAGGCCCGAATGCGGCAGATGTCCCCTGAAAAATATTTGTTCACACGCAGTGAAAAACATCCAAAAAAGTGAATAACTGCGTGAATAAAGTGAACAAAAACCTTAAAAACCCTTGATTTTAAAGCATTTTAGTGAGTGAAAAACTGAAAGTTATTCACATTTTGAGGAAAAAATATGAACAAGCAAATTTCTTATACAGAAAAAATCCCCTTTTTCAACGTGCCGGTCACTCTCGATTGCGGCCAGGCGTTCAGATGGAAAAAGGACGGGAACGGAGATATGCACGGAGTCGCTTTTTCCCGGGCGCTGACCGTGCACGCGCAGGGCGATAAAATAACGTTTTACGGCACGGATAAAGAGGAATTCAACAGGATATGGAGGCGGTATTTTGACCTCGACAGAGATTATGAGGGAATATGCCGCGGCTTCGGCGCGGATGAAAAACTGAAAAGCGCCGTTGAGGCTTACCCCGGGATAAGAATTCTGCGCCAGGAGCCGTGGGAGGCGCTGGTGTCATTCATTATTTCGCAGAATAACAACATTCCCCGCATAAAGGGAATAATCGAAAGGCTCTGCGAAAACTTCGGCGATGACCTGGGCGGCGGCGATTTCTCATTCCCTTCGCCCGAAAAAATCCTTGCCGCGGGGCAGGAGGGCCTTGCTCCTCTTCGCGCGGGCTTCAGAGCAAAATATATCATTGACGCCGCGGAAAAGGTGGCATCGGGAGAGGTGGATTTCGCCGGAATCGAAAAGCTTGACCTTGAATCCGCCGCGCAGGAGCTTAAAAAAATCAAAGGAGTCGGCGACAAGGTTGCCGCCTGCGCCCTGCTTTACGGCTTTGGCAGGGTTGACGCCCTGCCCGTTGATGTCTGGGTAAAGAGAATACTCGAAACCGACTACCCCGGCGGTCTTCCCGCCTGCACCGACGGTGTGAAAGGCATCGCCCAGCAGTATCTTTTTCATTGGAAGAGAAACTGCGGAGTTTAAAGCGCGGCGAAACGGAGCACAGCCGCTGCGGCAGATTATTCAGGAGCGCTCATCCCGTATGAGCGCTTTTCGTTTTCATTTCCCGTTTTTCCGAAACGGAATAACGGATTTTGCGATTTTGTTGAAAATGATTATTTGATATGATATTATATATCCTGTAAAAATATGGGGGATAGTATTATGAAGAAAGCGTTATCATTAATTCTTTGTTTTGTCCTGTTGCTCGGCACCATTGCCG
>JAILMJ010000113.1 GCA_024692685.1 Clostridia bacterium | reverse complement strand
ACACGCGCGCGCGAAACCTGTCATTATAATGGTACATGTTTATAGTTATTTAAATCTTTTTTATTCGCGAAATTTGACAAAAATCATGGCAATCGCGCACCTGAATGCAAAAGATGTTAATAGTTGATTTGAAGTGTATATTTCATTATTTCTTTTTGTTTAATAATTGCTTGAAACTTGTAAAATTATCATTGATTTTTATTAAAATATGTGATATAATTCCTGTTGCCGTGTTTAAGACCAAGTGGTCTGAAAGCAAAAAAGCCAAGTGAACTGACACTCTTAAATAATCTCAGTTCCCTTGTATTTCAACGATTTCAATAGAATTCATTTCGGGGTGTAGCGCAGATGGTAGCGCGCTTGGTTCGGGACCAAGAGGCCGTGGGTTCAAATCCCGCCACTCCGACCACCAAATCCCTTGTGTATCAACGGTTTTCGCGATTCACAAGGGATTATAATTTTGTCAAAAAATTGCAAAAATTGCTAAAATTTATCATTTATGCGGATAATTCCACGGATAATTTTTTTGTTGGTTTTCAAGGGTTTTCAAAGCTAAGATTTTGATTTTTCAGATGCAAACGGATAAAAAACGGATAATTGGTCTGAAAACAAAAAAATCGCCCCTGCCGTGACCTTTCATTCGGTCTGCGACAGAGGCGGTTTTTGTCTGTAAAGCGTCATAATAATTTCTTCCAATCTATACAGGAATTGCCATCCTTAATACTGATTTATGAAATTATCGAATGTTTCTTTTCTGACAAGAACATTCTTTGTGCCGGGAATAACGGGAATGTTGTTCTCTTTGATGAGGTTGCGAACGCTCTGCTCCGACATACAGAGCAGCTGGGACATTTGCTTTGTGGTATAAACTATGGGTTCAAGTTTATTATTGTCATTATCAACTTCTTTCTTTTTTCTGCTGAGATACCCGTTCTCTTCGCAGAATTTTCTGAGGTCCTTTGCCATTGAGTTGTCAGCCTCCTTTCTGCCGGTTACGGCCTTTATATTTTTCAGAGTGCCAGAGGGCAATCATTTTCGGTGTACTATAAACACCCTCTGAAGATTGCCCTCTGACTTACGCTGCTGCGAGTTTGGTGTGCCAACAACCTGATAACTGATAAGTTTTGATAAGTCCCTGCGCAGTGAGCTGTGCCCTTGCGTTTTTATAAGTCTTGACTCCTATATCAAGGCCGGTAACCATCTCTTCCAATTCCGTGCTCCTGATATCTTTCTTCTCGTTAAGAATCTCCATAATAGCCTTCATGGCCTGTTCCTCTTTGCTTTCTTTCGGCTTGAAATCATCTTCACCGGATGAACGCTTGCCGGAGATTGCTTCCTCAATCTTCATATCGGTCATCTCTCCCCAAAGGAAACCTTCATCTCTGCTGAGCGTAAACTCAATAGATTTACCTACGGGAACAAGGTTTGATTTGGTATGGCACATTATTCTGCGCTCGTTATCGTTATTAATCTTTGCGACGGTAATAACGCTTCTTGCGGCGGCAAATACATCCGTAGAGCCGAGCGAGCGCTGAGAGATGCTTGCGGAGTTGTTCTTGTTTAGATGACCTATGAGTATTACGGCACAGTTTGTTTTTCCCGCGACACGGCAGAGCTTTTTGAATATTGCTCTCATTTCATTCGCTCTGTTCATATCGGCATCGCCAAGATATGCCTGCAGGGGATCAAATATGATAACGGAAACATTATTCTCAACTATGGCTCTGTAAATTCTGTCATCTCCGAGAGTGAGCGGATACTCGCTCTCATCGATGATTTTTACTCTCTCGATATCTGCGCCCGCTTCAATCAGCCTCGGTTTGATTGTATCGGCATAACCGTCCTCACCGCTTTGAATGAATACATTCATCGGCTTGGGGTTGGATTCCATTCCGGGCAGTTCTTTGCCCGATGTCAGACATCCGACAATTCTTGAAACAAGAGTTGTTTTGCCTATACCGCCGTCGCCCTGAATAATCGTTATTTTTCCTCTTGCGATATACGGTTCCCAGATAAAATCGATATTCTTGGTTTCGATATCCTTCATCTCAATTACGCTGACTTTCTCATAGCTTGAAATCACTATCTTTTCAGGTATAATATCAAAGTCGGGATTTGCATTGTGTTCCTTAAGAACATCGTTCCAGTCCTTTTTGCCTGGGACCACTCTTGTAACGCTGTATTCATCGCAGATTTCATTGGCAATCTTTTCGCAGGCTTTGTTACCTGCCTCATCGTTGTCAAGGCAGAGATAAATATCCCTAATGAATGGGTATTCATCGAGCATTCTCATCATTGATTTCGGAGATACACCGCCGAGAGCAACGCAGCTGGGCCAGTTTGAAGTGCCGTAGTAAAGAGAAAGAAAACTCATCATATCAATCGGAGCTTCAAACACCATCAGCTTATCCGAGCTTTCCTGTGCAAACCAGAATCCGAATGATTTATCCGAGCCTGCAACATCCATTCTCAGTTTTTCGGTAGTGCTTCGTCTGTGGGCATATTTCGGTATGCGGTCCTTGATACCGTTTCTGTCATAGCCGACAAACACGGCATTGTGATAATCGGCATCCTCATAAACCATACCGCACTTTTCAAATACCGATACG
>JAILMJ010000017.1 GCA_024692685.1 Clostridia bacterium | reverse complement strand
TCGTCAGATTTGCTTACCATACACAAAGTATGCTTTCGCAACTCTTCCTTGCTCTGCGGCTTATTTTTCTCGAGAAAACTGCTTCGCACCTCAAAAAGATGGAATTTGAGCATATTTGCAGGTTATGACGACGAGGAATACTTGGCTGTATTCCGAGGAGGAATGCCTGCATAAGATGCCAAAGTCCGCTTTCTGAGGCATTACTGTTTTACGGACATCCGCCCTTTAGCGGCCGGTTTTGTTTGACAATAATATCAGTGTTATGATATTATTTTTAAAAACATATACGGAAGGGGGTTATTTGCTTGAATGAAAAAATGCCTGTTCTCAGAAAAAAAGCCATGAGTCTTCCTTTGACTCCCGGTGTATATCTTATGAAAAATAAAAGCAATGAAATCATATATGTCGGCAAAGCCAAGGCATTAAAAAACAGAGTCAGCCAGTATTTCGGCTCGCAGAATAACCACACCCGAAAAGTCCGTAAAATGGTTGATAATGTTGATGATTTTGATTATATTTTATGTGACAGTGAATTTGAAGCACTCGTACTTGAATGTTCGCTGATAAAGCAACATTCTCCGAAATATAACATTCTTCTGAAAGACGATAAAGGCTACAGTTACATTAAAATTATTAACGGTGAGTGGAAAGATTTTAAGGCGGTAAAACAAAAAGACGATAAAAAAGCCGAGTATATCGGTCCTTATATTAGTTCATTCGGTGTTACCGAAACCGTTGAAAAAGCGAAAAAAATTTTTAAACTGCCACAGTGCAATAAGAGATTTCCCGCCGAATACAACAAAAGCAGGCCGTGCCTGGATTATTATATAGGTCAGTGTTCCGCCCCCTGCGCGGGAAAAATATCACGCGCTGACCATAATGAAGCAGTTGACAGAGCTCTTGATTTTATAATGAACGGCTCCGATTCAATACTGAAAGAGCTTGAAAGCAAAATGAACGAAGCTTCAGATAATCTTGAATTTGAGAAAGCGGCAAAATACAGAGATTCTATTTCTGCAATACGTAAGATTTCGGAAAAGCAGAAGGTTGTTGCCGCCCCTGTTAAAGAGCAGGATGTTTTCTCTGTTGTCGGTGCAGCCGATGGCATCAGCCCCAAGGCCTGTCTGTCTGTATTGAGATTTAAAGACAGAAGACTGTTTGACAGTGAGCATTTTATTATTGACTATCCTGAAGATTTGCCTTTCGCAAGGCATGAGCTTATAAGAAGTTATTACTCAATGAGGGACAATGTTCCCTTGAGGGTAACGGTTGACGGAGAGGTTGCCGACAGCGAAGTGCTTTGCGAATGGCTTTCATCCCTTGCCGGCAGGAAGGTGAGCATTGCAGTTCCCCAACGCGGCGAACAGCATTCGCTTATTGAGATGTGCCGTTCAAACGCAGCCCAGAAGCTTTCAATCTACCTCGGCAGAACGGGCAGAACGACAGCCGCCCTTGATGAACTCGGTCAGTTGCTCGGCCTTAAAGAGCCTCCCCGTTACATTGAGTCATACGATATATCCCACACTGCAGGTTCAAATAATGTTGCAGGTATGGTCGTGTTTAAAGACGGTTTGCCATTCAAAAAGTCTTACAGAAGGTTTTCTATCAAAGGTTTTTCCGGTCAGGATGATTATGCTTCTATGGCTGAGGTAATAGACAGGCGCCTTTGCGAATATGAAAAAAATAAGGATGACGGTGAAGGCTTCGGCAGACTGCCGGATCTTATTCTGTTGGACGGAGGAAAAGGTCAGGTTAATGCTGTTATTCCCGTTTTAGAGCGCCACGGCCTGAATATTCCGCTTTTCGGTATGGTCAAGGATTCCCACCACAGAACGAGGGCAATCGCCACATCCGGTGACGAGATATCCCTCACTTCAAAGCGGTCGGCTTTTACGCTTGTTTCCAGCGTTCAGGAAGAGGTGCACAGATATTCTGTTGCATATCATCATAAGAAAAATAAAAAGACGGGCCTGTCAACCGCTCTTACAGCAATAGACGGTATAGGAGAAACCAGGGCAAAGGCTCTTCTTAAACATTTCAAAACACTCAAAAATATATCTGAGGCCGGTATTGAGGAACTCAGTTCTGTCAAAGGAATGAACGCGGTTTCTTCAAAAGCGGTTTATGCAGCCTTTCACGAATAAAGGGTGATGTTATGTTTGTAGATAAAGCAAGTATAAAAATCAAAGCCGGAGACGGCGGCAACGGTGCCGTCAGTTTCAGAAGAGAAAAATATGTTGCTGCCGGGGGTCCTGACGGAGGGGACGGCGGTAAGGGCGGCAATATTGTTTTTATGGTGGACAGCAATCTTTCAACTCTGGCTGATTTCAGATACAAAAGAAAATACTCAGCTCCTAACGGTGAAAATGGCTCAGGAGGCAGAAAAAACGGCCGTAAAGGTGAAGATCTGGTTATTTGTGTTCCGCGCGGTACAATAATCAGGGAAGCGGAGAGCGGAGCTATTATGGCGGATATGTCAGGCGACGAGCCTTTTATAGCCGCAAAAGGCGGAAGAGGCGGATGGGGTAATCCTCATTTTGCCACTCCTACCCGTCAGGTCCCCAGATTTGCGAAAGACGGAACTCCCGGTGAAGAATGGGATATCATTCTTGAGCTTAAGCTGCTTGCGGATGTCGGCCTTCTGGGATTTCCGAATGTCGGCAAATCAACTTTGATTTCAGTTGTAAGTGAGGCAAAGCCGATTATTGCCGATTATCACTTTACCACAATAACTCCCGTTCTGGGGGTTGTATCAATGGGTGAGGGGAATTCCTTTGTTATGGCTGATATTCCCGGTTTGATTGAGGGCGCAGGCGACGGCGTCGGATTAGGTCACGAATTCTTGCGTCATGTTGAAAGATGCCGCCTTCTTGTGCACATTGTCGATGCCGGCGGAAGCGAGGGCAGAGACCCTATTGATGATTTTAACATCATAAACGCCGAACTTGTTAAATTCAATCCTTCGCTTGCCGATAAGCCTCAGATAGTGGTTGCCAATAAGATGGATCTTGCCTCCGATGAGCAGCTGAAAAGACTGGAAGAGTACTTCACGGGTAAAGGTTATGAATACTATACGATGTGCGCTCCTATAAACGAGGGCACGAAGCCTCTGATTAACGCTGTCTGGAATAAGCTTCAGACTCTGCCTCCCGTAATAAATTATGAACCGGAAAACATCCCGCTTGAAATGTTTGAAAAGACAGATGACAAAGGCTTCAGTATTACCGTCAGAGACAATGTTTACTTTGTTGAGGCAAAATGGCTGCTGAAAATAATACAGCGCAGTGACCTTGATGATTATGAATCGCTTCAGTATTTTCAGAGAGTCCTTGTTTCAAGCGGAATTATTGATGCTTTGATTGAGAAAGGTATCAGAGAGGGAGATACCGTTTCAATTTATGATTTTGAATTTGACTTTGTCAATTAAGGCTTGGTGTTCTTATGATAATTGATAATGAAATTGATATAAATTCTCTCAGCCCTTTGAGTCTTGCTTTCATCGGTGATACTGTTTTTGATTTGCTTGTGAGATGTGAACTTCTTGAAGAAGGAAATCGTCCGGTTAATATTCTCCATAAGTCCGCGAGTGAGCGGGTCTGTGCTGCGGCGCAAAAGGATGCGGCTTTAATTCTGCTTCCCTTACTGAACGCAGAGGAATCCGTAATATTCAAAAGAGGCAGAAATACGCATACAAACAGCTCGCCAAAAAATCAGTCTTCCGCGGATTATCACTATGCAACAGGCCTTGAGTGCCTTTTTGGCTGGCTGTATCTTAAAGGCAGAGATGAAAGAATAAGAGAACTTTACGGTTATATTTCGGAGAAATGCTCAGATGAATAAATACAAGTTTTTTCGCGATGCTAAAAATGTATTGCTTTGGCTGATTGGCTGTATTTGCTATTCGGTTGCGGTTACCGGCTTTGTTATTCCCAATTCAATAGCGCAGAGCGGAATAACCGGTGCTTCGGTGATTTTTCATAATCTTTTCGGCTGGCCGGTCGGTCTTGTCGGTTTTATACTGAATCTGCCTTTGCTTATAATGATGTTTCTCTGTCTGGGCAGAGGCTCGTTTTTAAAGACGGTTTCCGTTGCAGTGATATTATCTGTCTGTCTTGATCTGAGTTCTTTTATATTTGCAAATTACGTGTCAACTTACTCAGGCGATAAAATTCTTGCTTCTCTTATCTCCGGTATTCTTGAAGGTTTCGGTCTCGGCATTATTATGACTACAGGCGCCACAAGCGGAGGAACTGATATTATCGGCAGACTTGTTCATAAAAGATGGCCTCATATCACCGTAGGCAGGACCGTAATGATTGCCGACGCACTGATTGTTATAGCTAATATGATAACAATGAGAAATCTTGAGAGCGGACTTTATGCAATTATTGTCTCTTTTTTAAGCACCAAGGTAATTGACAGTATGCTTTACGGTATGGGCAACGGAAAAATGATTATGATAGTTACCGAAAAAGCAGATGAAATTTCAAAAGCTATTATTTCCGCTTCTCCCAGGGGAGTTTCTGTTATTCCGGCGGTAGGTGCCTACACCGGTGAAAATAAAAACATACTTCTGTGTGTCGCGAGAAAGCACGAGATAAGCGGTATTATAAAAATCGCAAAAGGAATAGATCACAGAACATTTATCATTGTCAGTGAGGCTAACGAAATTTTAGGCAAGGGCTTTTCGAGTTCGCTCTGAATCTTGACAAGAAAGTGCATAATATTATATAATAAATCTGTTATCATGATATCATTTAAGAAATGAGGCTTTACTATGTCCGGACATTCCAAATGGAGTACAATCAAGAGGAAGAAGGAAAAAACCGATAACGCAAGAGCGAAGGTATTCACTAAAATAGGCAGAGAAATATCAGTAGTTGTTAAAGAAGGCGGCCCCGATCCAAATAACAACTCAAAACTGAAGGATGTTATTGCAAAAGCCAAGGCCAACAATGTTCCCAACGATAATATTGAACGTATTATCAAGAAGGCGGCAGGTGAGCAGGGCGGATCAAGCTACGAAACCATTATATATGAAGGCTACGGTCCCAAAGGAATTGCTGTTATCGTTGAAGCTCTTACCGATAACCGCAACAGAACAGCCGGTGATGTCCGTCATTACTTTGACAAATACGGTGGAAATATGGGCCAGAGCGGAAGCGTTTCTTTCCTGTTCACAAAGCAGGGCGTTATCCTTATCGAGCAAGAAGAAGTTGATGAGGAAAAGCTTATGGAAGATGCGCTTGAAGCGGGAGCGATTGATTTCCTTTCCGATGAGGGAATATATGAAATCCGCACCGATCCCTATGACTGCGGAGCCGTCAGCGAAGCTCTTTCCGAAAAAGGTTATAAGTTCCTCTCTGCGGAGACCGCTTATATTCCTTCTACTTATGTTGCTCTCACCGATAAAGATGATATGGACAATATGAGTAAAATGCTCGAAATGTTTGAAGACAATGATGATATTCAGGGCGTTTGGCATAACTGGGAAAATGCTGACGACGCCGAATAATCTGATAATAAAACAGCAGGTGGTAAAACACCTGCTGTTTTTTGTTCCTTTGAATGCCGGAGCTTTATCAGATTTCGTCGGGGCTTTCCGGAATAATCAGGGCTGCAATAAGATAGGCAAGCAAGCCGCTTCCGCCGACAAGGCAGAAAAGAACGAGAGCAAGTCTGACTATTGTTGAGTCAACCTCAAGATATTCCGCTATTCCTCCGCAAACACCGAAAATTTTTCTGTCGGTTTTGCTTTTATAGATTTTTCTTTTCATTTCATTCATTCCTTTCTGTTGATTGAACCATTTCTCATTTTAATTTTTTTCTTTTGTTGTGACTATATAATATCAGATTTTTTAATGTTCTTAAAGATTAATCAGTGAAAAATAGAAAAACAATTATTATCAATATTGAAAAATAGGATCCGTTTCAGCCTTTTTTGGGAAAAATAAGCATTACGTTTCTTTATTCGGTATAAGCATCCGGATAGGTAATGTTCGCAATGAATTCCATACCTATGGTGATTTCCTTATTGATAATCAGAGTTTTTGTCAGAGAATCAATTTTGGTCAGTACTCCGGTTACCGTCAGATATTTTCCGCCCTTTCTTTTTTCATCCGGTAAATAGTATTCAACTGATATCTCAGGTCCCTGCTGAATTATTGATTGGAGATATGAAAGCCTGTCATTCAATACCATCAATTCGTCTTCGCTCAGTATATGCTGCTGTTCATTGATTCTGCGTGATTCGTTTATGAGATCTTCATAGCCGGATAAGGCTGCAAAGGGTGAAAACTGGGCGGTTCTTCCCAATCTTGACATAGGCATATGTTTTTCCGAAATGTGGTGGGGAAGATTTATTATATCTTTGTAGATTTCTTCGGCGTTCTTCGTTTTTTGTTCCGGTTTCATTTTAATGTTTAAGCCTTGTGACCCCCGACCTGCTTATTGCGCTCGACGGTGGTTGCTCCTTCTTTCATATTCATTCCTTTGAGAATTGAGTTTTTCCCGTATTTATCTCTTATACCGATTATTGTTTTCTGGACTCTTCGTTCTTTTTCTTCCTCGTTTTCTTTCTCAATTTCAAGTTCTTCCTTTGCCTGAGCGTCATCGAAAAAATTCAGCTGGATATAATCCGGAGTTTCGTTCTTCACTTCTTCGGGAGTGAGTAGGTGCATCACGGCGACATTAAAGCGACGAACAGTCAGTGACTTGTCCACTATTCTGTCATAGAGAGTTTGCACAGCCTCAACTATAAGAGCGGATGATGAGGTGTATCTTTCAAGGTTAATTGAGCCATGCGCTCCCTTGGGAACCTTTCTGCCGTAATAATCTTCCTTTATTTCTCCGCTGTAATTTGAGGCGGTTTTCGAATCGGCAAGATTGCCGATATCATAGCCGACGTTCAGAACAATCTGATCTGTCAGAAGATTTTTTCTGACAAGGTCGGTGGAAAGCAGATCCGCCATTTCCATAACAACCAGTTTCCCTTTTTCCGCATTATAAGGGTGGGAGAGCACCTGACCGGAACTTAGGCTTTTGCTTTCGGGCTTATATGCTTTGCAGTCCGCTATTTCGGTAGGTTCCCAGCCCCACGAGTGGTCAATCAGCAATTCCGCGTTAACGCCGAACAGACGGTAAAGCAGTTCTTCATTATAATAATCGTTCGATTTTCCGACGGAGCATCTGGCAATGTCACCCATAGTGTACATTCCGTTTTGCTCCAGTTTTTTTGCTGTTCCCTTTCCCACACGCCAGAAATCGGTCAGGGGAGTGTGACACCAGAGTTTTTCTCTGTAACTTCTCTCGTCGAGTTCTGCAACTCTTACACCGTCTTTATCTGCCGGAATGTGTTTTGCAACAATATCCATTGCGATTTTGGCAAGGTACATATTAGTGCCTATTCCTGCGGTTGCGGTTATCCTTGTTTCCTTCAGAACCTCCCTGATGAGCGTGATTGCAAATTCACGTGCATTCATTTTATATGTTTTTAGGTATTGTGTGGCATCTATAAAAACTTCATCCACGGAGTAAACCAGTATGTCCGCCTCAGAGACAAATCTCAAATATATTTCAAAAATATTTCTGCTGTAATCCATATAGTATGACATACGCGGCGGTGCAATTATAAAATCAAGCTCAAGCGACGGATCTCTATTCAGTTCATCAAAAAAAACGGATTTATCTCTGAACTTTCGCCCGGGCGCATTTAATCGTCGGGCGGCATTCACCTCTCTTACTTTTTGTTTAGCCTCAAAAAGCCTCGCCCTTCCGGGAATCCCAAGGGATTTGAGAGAAGGGGAGACGGCAAGGCATATCGTTTTATCCGTTCTGCTCTCATCCGCAACAACAAGGTTTGTGTTGAGCGGGTCAAGACCTCTTTCGGTGCATTCAACGGAGGCGTAAAACGATTTGAGATCTATTGCGATAAACTGTCTTTCATTTGTCATATTTCAAAAAATTGCTCTTGTGCTCCTGCTTTTGCAAACGGTAACCCTGAGAGATGAGGATATCTGTTTTCAGTGCAACAAGATTTATATCTGAATTCATTGCCATGGCTATCTGCTGAATGTCATAGCCCATATTACAGTATTCAAGAAATTCGTCATCGTCCAGTTCAACCTGCGCGGCAAAAACGTTTGCTTCATATTCCGTTCTGTTATCCCGCATATCAAAGATGTTGAATTCACGGAAACCGCCGACCTTGACCGCCTCTGACCTGTGAAGAATATCGTGACCGATTTCGTGGAGCAGGACTATTTTTTTTGATACCTCATCGAGATTCTGATTGAGAAAGATGAATCTGTTTCTAAGAATTACTTTGTATGCTCCCTTTTGTTTCAGAAAGTCACAGTAAAAGAGACTTATGCCGAGATCGTTCACCAGTTTGAACGGATCACGGGTGTTATATTTTTTTGTAATCTCATCGGCACGTGCTACAACGTATTTTGTGGTAGGCATAAACCCATCTCCAAACTATTCGGCTTTTTTTCTTGAATACTTTTGCCTGTTCTTTTCCTTTGCCTGCCAGTAAGCGTCCTGCACGGCTTTCATAAAAATGTCCATATCTTCTTCAGCCATATCGCCGCCTGCGAAAAGTCCCGTGATGTCATCCATCAGAGCGGCAGCCTGCTGCTTACCTTTTGAACCGTATTGAGCCATTGCACGGTCGGTGAACTCGTCGTTTTCATTGTGAAGATAGTCAGAGTCAATTTCCAGCACATCGGCAAGCCGCCTGTAAACCGAGCGGTTTTGAGGATATGTGGCTCCGCTTTCATAGTTTGTTATGGTCTTGAGCCCGAGGCCCACTTTTTTAGCAAGTTCAGCCTGGGTAATTCCTTTTTCTTTTCTTGCTTGCTGAAGTTTTTCGCCGAATTTCATTCCGCCACCTCCGAATGCGCAAATAAATTGCGCAAAATATTGACAAACGTAATTAGATTGCGTATAATAAATGCGTAATCTGATTACGCATAAATTTTACATCAGATTACGCATTTTGTCAATATTATAATTTTTGATTTGATAATTTCAGGAGGATTTTTATGGAACGTCGCAAAGTTTATGTAACGGTTAACGCAGATCACAAACCGGACGGAAGCTGCCGGCCGATAACCATTACAATGAGTGACCGTGAAAAATACGAGATTGATAAGGTTATGCAGATCTGCCACTGTGCATCCGAAGTCGGCGGCAGAGGAATGAGATATACAATCCGTATAGGCAGATGTGAAACCTATCTGTTTGAAGAGCAGAGCGGCAGATGGTTTGTTGAAGCAAAAATGCGGAATTGCTGAGTGTATTACATTCTGCCGAATACAAGCAGGGCCGCAATAAACGTTAATATATATAGCGGGGCGGTCCTTTGCGCAAATTCACGCGGTTTCATTGCGAAGGGTACCGGCAGTTTTCTCCTCAGAAGATTTTTCCTCATAACTGCAAAGAAGATAACAGCTATAATCAGGCTGCCGATTACAGTGACCGCATGAATGATAATATCAGATTTAAAATGTTCTGCGGCGATAAAGCCGATTGATCTGAAAGCTAAAACGCCGAAAAGGATAACCGCTCCGGCAAAATCACAAATGAAAAGAAAATTGCGGTTTTTGAAATACGGTTTGCTCTTGAATTTATTACCCTCAAAAAATTTGTCCGGCATCAGGAAGAGAATGACCGAAACGGAAAAACCGATAATTGCTCCCGCAACAAGACCGTGAGGCATAAATCCGTCCTGCTCTGTTGTAATGAAATAAGAAACCGCCGGAAATGACGGAAAGCACCGCAGTAAAATACCGGTCAGAACAAGGCAACATGAAATTAAGAAGTTTATTGCAAGTGAAATCAAGATGGCAACACCGTCCCGGGTAATTGCCGAAAAAACGACGAGAGATACAGCAAGCGCAATAAACAGAGACATGCCTTCAACAACGGGCAGAGGAACTGAAGCGGTATCTCCGAAAACGGACTTAACAGCAAGAGCGGAAACATACTTTTCCGAAATCATATTCACAATTACATAAACTGCCGCAGTTACGGCATAGTGAAAAATACGGTGATTTTTACTCGAAAACAGCGTGCCTATGAAAAGTGAATAAAGCGGAATTGCAGTAAAACCGGCTACAAGAAGAATCACAACAAGTTTCCATACGGCCGATTCGAAATCGGCAGTTGCAAGGCTGTGAATGATGTCGCCTGTTCGGTCGGTTATGTTTACGGCCATAAGAGCGGAGCCGGCAAAAATAAACTCATATTTGAATTTTTCACCGTTTGCGAAGAATGCGTAAACAAGTAAAGATAAAGCCGTGCCTGTGCATACAAGGCCACGGCAGAAGCCAAAGCCGGAGACGGTAAAGAATTGCCACATAATGCCTCCGGCGAGGGCGGAAATAATAATAAAAATGAATCTTTTGCTTCTTTTTGTAATATACTGATTACTCATAGAAAACCTCGTCAATCAAATGTGTGCCGTCAAATGTTGATTTGAGCGGTGCTTGCGCTGACATTTTCAAGCATAGGTTTGATTTTGCCGAGAAACGCTTCTGTCTGCTCTGCGCATCTACCGATATAGAGAGAAGGCTCAAGAAGGCTGTTCATTTCTTCTTCGTTGAGGCCGAATTCGGGCTCGTCAGCAAGGCGGCTGAGGAGGTCACAGTCAAGGCCTTCCTTCATTCTTGCGGTAGCTTCCATAGAGCATTTTCTGATTATTTCATGAAGCTGTTGACGGTTGCCGCCTCTTTTTACAGCTTCCATCATAAGGTTTTCGGTTGCGATAAAGGGAAGATAGTCTTTAACAGCTTTTTCAACGATTTTTTCATTGACGCGGAGTCCGTCGGTTATATTTTGAGCAAGCCTGAGAATTGAATCGGCGCAAAGGAAACCTTCGGGTAAAGATATTCTTCTGTTTGCTGAGTCATCCAGCGTTCTTTCAAGCCACTGGACTGACGCTGTCATTGGCGCGTTTGCCGCATCTGCCATAAGATAGCGTGAGAGGGAGCATATACGTTCGCTTCTCATCGGATTTCTCTTATATGCCATTGCCGAGGACCCGATCTGATTCTTCTCAAACGGCTCTTCAACCTGACGGTCGTGCTGTAAAAGACGGATATCGTTTGCCATTCTGTAACAGCTTTGAGCAATGGAGGACAGGGCATTCAATATTCTGCTGTCAGCCTTTCTCGGATATGTTTGACCGCAGACATCAAAGCACTCGGTGAATCCGAAGTCAGCCGCGATAAGGCGGTTCATTTCATTGATTTTATCTCCGTTGCCGTCAAACAAATCCATGAAGCTTGCTTCGGTTCCGGTTGTGCCTCTGCTGCCGAGAAATTTGATGTTGCTGACAGCAAAATCGATTTCGTCTATATCGGACAGAAAATCCTGAATCCAGAGGGTTGCGCGTTTGCCGACAGTCACAAGCTGAGCAGGCTGATAATGAGTGTAACCGAGGGTAGGCATTGCCTTATACTTTTCCGCGAAGCCGTAAAGGTTTTTGATTACTTTAAGCGTTTCGCCTCTGATATAATTGAGCGCGTCCCTGTAAATAACAAGGTCTGCATTATCGGTAACATAACAGCTTGTAGCTCCGAGGTGAATTATTCCCGCGGCTGAAGGAGCAACTTTCCCGTATGCATATACGTGCGCCATAACATCGTGTCTGACCTCTTTTTCTCTTTGGGCAACGCAGTCATAATCGATATCGGTGATATGTTTTTCAAGTTCTTCAACTTGTTCTGCAGTTACGGGCAGCCCGAGTTTCATTTCCGCTTTTGCAAGTGAAACCCATAATTTACGCCAAGTTTGATATCTGTGATCCGAAGAGAAGAGCTCCAGCATATAATCCGAAGCATATCTTGACGATAGCGGTGATTCGTATTTGTCAGTCATAAGTTATCTCCTGTCATCTGATGATAATGCTTTCTCTTTCGGGACCGACCGATATGTATTTTATCGGGCAACCGATGCATTTCTCAATGTATAGTACATATTCTTTTGCTTCTTTGGGCAAACCATCCCAGGTTCTAATGCCGGAAATGTCACATTTCCAGCCGTCAAAATATTCGATGACCGGTTTGCAATCATCCAGAGCGGTCGGGAAGGGGAAACGTTCGAGAATCTGACCGTTCAGTTCATATTCACGGCAGACGGGGATTTTATCCATATAGCTGAGTACATCGAGCTTTGTCAGGGCAATTTCGGTGGCGGCCTGTACCTCAACGCCGTATCTGGTGGCGGGGATATCTATCGGACCTACTCTGCGCGGCCGACCGGTTTTAGCCCCGTATTCGTTCCCTTCTTTTCTTAACGCTTCTGCTTCATCTCCGAACATTTCACAGACAAACGGTCCTTCACCGACACAGGTGGAATAGGCCTTTACAACGCCGGTTACGGTTCCTATTTGAGCGCCGGGTAATCCCGAACCTATCGGAGCATAGGCGGCAGTCGTGTTTGAGGAAGTGGTGTAAGGATAAATTCCGTAGTCTATATCACGCAAAGAGCCGAGCTGAGCTTCAAACAGAATATTCTTTCCCTGTTTTTTGGCTTTACTGAGATAATCTCCTGAGTCGCAGATAAAAGGTTTAATTTTTTCACAGTAATTATTAAGCCAGTCATCCAGCATATCTTTTGTGTACTCTTTTGCTCCGTAAACACCTTTTAGGACGAGATTTTTCCATTCTGTGAGGTCTGCAAGATGAGCCTTCAGTTTATCGGGATAAAACAACTCTCCGCATAAAACGGTTTTTTTCTGGTACTTGTCTGAGTAAAACGGAGCTATTCCTTGTTTTGTTGAGCCGTATTTCTTATCCGACAGTCTGTTTTCTTCAAGTTCATCAAGATCTCTGTGCCAGGGCATAAGAATAGAAGCTCTGTCACTGATTTTAAGGTTATCCGGAGTCAGTTCGACTCCGCTGTTTTTTACTGTTTGAATCTCTTTCCAGAGATTTTCGGGGTCCAAAGCAACTCCGTTTCCGAGAATATTCACGACTCCGTCTCTGAATATTCCCGAGGGCAACAGATGCAGGGCAAATTTGCCCTTGTCATTTACAACCGTATGACCTGCGTTGCCTCCGCCCTGAAACCTGACTACAATATCATAGTTTTCGGTCAGAAGATCTACCATACGACCTTTTCCTTCGTCGCCCCAGTTAATTCCAACAATTGCACAATCAGACATTGACTGTTTCCTCCGTCAAATATGAGCGGTAAGTCTCTTCATTACTTCTGCGTAAGCATCTTCAACTCCGCCAAGGTCACGGCGGAATCTGTCTTTGTCGAGTTTTTCGTTTGTTTTGCTGTCCCAGAGTCTGCAGGTGTCAGGGCTGATCTCATCAGCGAGCACTATTTCTCCGCTTGAGGTTTTACCGAATTCAAGCTTGAAGTCAACAAGCGTGACGCCGCATTCTGCCCAGAACTTTTTAAGACTTTCATTTACGGCAAAAGCATATTTTTTAATTGTCTCTATTTCTTCTCTTGTTGCGAGCTTTAATGCGATTGCGTGATAAGCGTTCATAAGCGGGTCGCCGAGTTCATCGTTTTTATATGAAAATTCAATTGTCGGTTCGTCAAAGACTATGCCTTCATCTACTCCGAATCTCTTTGCAAATGAACCTGCTGAGATGTTTCTGATAATGACTTCAAGCGGAACGATTGATACTTTTTTAACAAGAGTTTCACGTTCGCTGAGTTCTTCAACGAAATGTGTGGGAATACCGTCTTTTTCAAGACGCTGCATAAGCAGATTGCTCATCCTGTTATTGATGACGCCTTTTCCGATAATTGTGCCTTTTTTCAGTCCGTTGAAGGCCGTTGCATCGTCCTTATAATCAACTATAAGGAGATTGGGGTCGTCTGTCTTGAATACTTTCTTTGCCTTTCCTTCGTAAAGCTGTTCCTGTTTTTGCATTTTGATTACCTCCGTTTATTGTTATCCGGAAACCGGAATAATATGTTAAGGTGTGTAAGTTACTGTGAAGCAGGGGGATTTTATGCCGTATTTAAGTACATTTTCCCAGAATGTATCGCCCCTCATAGTGTAGCCTCCGACACTCATCTGTGTGACATAACCGACTGATGAACTGTACGCAGAATCGTGAGAAATAATCTTTATCCATGACGAAGGGTCACTGCCGAGAGTGATATTCTTGTTTTTGGATGTCGCATAATTGTTGATTAAAGCTGCAAGTTCCTCATAAGTATATTCTTTTGTTGATATGGCAACTTTTTCGGGGCTTGAGACTCCGCCTTTGAGGTATGCTATTTCATTTCCGCCCCAAATAGCAGTATAGGAAGCTGTTTTTCCTGCAACGGAGCCGCAATAAAATGCCTCTGCGCATTTGCCGTTATAAGTCAGATATTTGGCTGAAGGTTGCTGGGATGCATTGCTGATGTTAAGAACGGCAAATACTGCTTTTTCGACATTGGTGCCCTGGTAATTAAATGAAGAGCTGTACGCCTGACCGGAGCTGAAGCCGAATCTCTTAGCATAGGTGTATGAGCAGACAGCCTGAGCTTTGAGCGCTTCCATGGGGGCGCCTTCGCCTATTTCCTGTTTTACGGTTTTGCAAAGGAATTCAACCAGAGAGACATCTGTATTCTTTCTCGATACAGTCATAGGGGTTGAAGAATCATTATCAATCGAAGTGCCGGGATAATAATGGCTCAGAATCTCGGAATAGGTACTCCCGCTTTTTGCCATTGAAATGCAGCCTTCCTGACTCATTCCGACTCCATGTCCCCAGCCGTAAACGGTAAATGTAAACGTACCGGATTTGCCGGAAATAACAGGAGTTTCGGGAACGGGATCGGCATACGGGTTTTTCACGTAATCGAGCGGATTAACCTTTGTTTCTGTGCCGTCGGCGGCTTTTGTTTTAACTTCGAAATGCAGATGAGGCGTGGTGGCATTACCGGTCTGACCTATATGACCGAGCAACTGCCCCTGAGTTACGGCTGCCCCGACGCTTACTGCTATATCATCGGCATGGGCATAAAGAGTCTTTATACCGTTGCCGTGGTCAATCTCGCAGTAGTTCCCGTAGCCTGTGTTATATCCGCCGTCACTGACCGCTTTGGTAACCGTTCCGGCGTTTGCCGAATAAAAAGGTTCACCCTTTGAATTACCGCTTTTCAGTGCTATATCAATACCTCCGTGAGGTGTTCCGTCGCTGTAATTCTGAAAACCGAGAAGAATTACAGATTCATTTTTAAGCGGCCATGTCATATCGCCGGACGCCACTGCCTGTGTGTCCGTACTTGTGTTTGTGTTTGTGTTGGTGTTGGTTGTGTTTTGCTGAGTATAGATGTTTATGAATCCGTTTAACAGGTTGACCATAAGCATCATCAGACTCATAAGCATAGACAAAACCTGTTGCAAAAAATCAACTCCTTAAAACCTCAGAAGGCAAATGGAAAACGCTATAAGAAACTGTGCCGTATAATATGAAATATGATTGGTGATAACATCAATAGATCTGTTTTTGCCGCTTCCGAAATATGTGCCGTTCAGAATAAAATCGGAAACTGTAAAGAAGACACTTCCTATATTAAATACAATCAAAACAAAATTTCTGAAGTTGTACATCAAAACGAATCCGAAACTGAAAGCCATAAGCGAAATCAGTAATGCACTGTAAACGATTACAATCGGCTTGAACAGGCCATATGTTACTCTCAGCAGTTTTTCGGAGAAGGCAATGAATATTGAAGCAAGAACAGAAATAACAGCGGGTATGACAATGTAAAGGATATGCCCGCGGGTGTAGAAGCCGGCTATCAGGGCAAGATCAAAGAAGATATGACCGATTGCAAAGCAAACAAACCCTGCGTATGTATAGGTGATTCCCGATTGGGGATGGGCATACTTACAGTCGAGCCAGATATCACCCATCAGTCCGAAAAGCAGACCGGCCATAGTTAAGGCAACAAAAACGGATTTATTAGCCGGTATCTGCAGACCGACATAACCGCTGAAAGCAATGCCCATAAAGCAGGCGGAAGTCATAGCTTTAAGTATTGTGCTTCTTGCGTTGCTGACCTTGACTCTTTCATGAAGAAAGATTGCCAGGAAAATGAGACCGATAACCGTGAATACTACCGGAACCAGCATATTGCCACCTCACAATTCAGTCGATTTCAGAAATGTGTTTAACACTTACTTTCATATCACTGCCGAGAAAAGTGCTCGCTTTGCTGCCGAAAAGCTCGGGATTGTCGCTGACATAAAATTTTCTCTGAGCGCTGACATTTCCGCCGTAAAGCCCCAGTTCAATCATCCCTTTTTTCAAGGCGTTTGCAGCAACGACGGATGAGCTGATTATCTTTGTGCCGGGCATTATGTCGGATATCAGATCATAAAGCAGGGGATAGTGTGTGCACCCGAGCACGAGAGTATCGATTTTTTCCGCTTTAAGAGGCTCAAGATATTCGTTCAGAACAGTTTCTATTACGCTGTCGTTCTTTTTGAAACGATTGTTTTCAACGAGCGGAACAAGCAGCGGGCAAGCTTTGCTGATAACAGTCAGTTCCTTGTTTATCCTTCCGATGGCATTTTCATATGCGCGGCTGTTAACCGTGGCGTTGGTTGCGATAACTCCTATTTTTCCGTTTCTTGTAGTAATTGCAGCTTCTGCCGAAGCAGGTTCCACAACGCCGAAAAACGGTAGATCAAATTTATTTTCGGCATATTCTCTTGCTATGGAGTCCGCCGTATTACAAGCAATAACAATAGCTTTCAGATTGAATTTTTGCAGAAAAAGAATGTCATCGTTTACGTAATTTATAATCTGGCCTTTTGACCTGTTTCCGTATGGAACGTGAGCTGTATCACCGTAATAGACAATATTCTCATCCGGCATAATATCCATAATGCTTTTGACGACGGTTAAGCCGCCGATACCCGAATCAAATACGCCTATGTATTTTTCATCATTCATTTAAATCATCTCACAATGAGTTTACAATACTTTTGAAATGCTCTCCTCTTTGTTCAAAACAGGAGTACTGGTCAAACGAACTTGTAGTCGGAGAAAGAAGAACAATATCACCGCTTACTGCCGATTCTTTTGCTGCGGCAACGGCCTGTACGAGATCGTTGACTACGATGCCGTCATCTCCGACAAGATCTTTGACAAGTCTCGGTCCGCATGCGCCGAAACCGATAACCTTTTTTACAGAACCGAGATTATTTCTCAGTTCATCCATAGCAAGCCCTTTTTCAAATCCACCGACAAGTAAAATCACGCCTTTATCAAATGCCCTTATCGCCGTAATTGTAGCGTCGGTATTTGTGCCCTTTGAATCATTGTAATATTTGACCCCGTCTATTTCTCTTACAAATTCAATTCTGTGTTCAACGCCTTTGAAGGCGGCAGTAACTTCTCTTATTATTTCGCTTCCGATTCCGCTGACTTTCGAAAGCGCAGAGGCAACAATAACATTCTGGAGATTATGTCTGCCGACGAGTTTAATATCGTTTAAATCAAGTATTTTTTCTCCGCAGATAAACAGCGAACCGTTTTTTACAAAGGCATCCGTATCCTGTCGGTCAAGGCTGAATGTCAGAGTTTTACATCTGACGGGATATTTATCTGTGTATTCTCCGATTATCGGATCATCGGCATTAAGAATAAACACATCGTCGCCGGTCATGTTTCTGTATATTTCGGTTTTAGATTTGTAGTAGTTTTCCAGCCCGCCCATAAAATCAATATGGTCAGGGGACAGGTTTATGATTGTGGCAGCTTCAGCCCTGAATTTATCAATGTTGACGAGCTGAAAATTCGATACTTCAAGGGCGATGTAATGTCCCTCTTCATTCATCAGATTGTTTTCCAGCACGATTTCGCAAAGCGGGATGCCGATATTTCCGCAAAGGTGGGTCTTGCCCGGAAAAGCTTTGTTATATATTTCATAACAGAGCGTTGTTGTTGTTGTCTTTCCGTTTGTGCCGGTTACGGCGATATAATGCTGAGGTTTTGATACAATGAACGCAAGCTCTATTTCGGTGATTACGGGAACTCCGTTTTTTTCAAGTTCATCAATGAAAGGACTTCTGTAGGGAACTCCGGGATTTTTAACGGCGAGGTCGTATTTTTCAGAAAAAACCGATATTTCCTGTTCTCTGATTCTTACTCCGATTTTTTTTAAATAATCCGCATTCTCAAGCTCCTCAGCTTTTTTGCTTTCGGTCAGTGTTATGTCCGCTCCAAGCTGATGCAGAAGTTTTATTGCTGCAAGGCCGCTTCTTGCAAGGCCGATAACGAGGACGCTTTTTCCTTTGAAGTCCATTTTGGGGTTCCCTCCGCATTGTAATCAATAGATATTGTAATTATAATATAATAAAAGAGAAATGTCAACGGAAACGTTATTCTCAAAGCGTATTATTGAGGGCCGGCTGTTTTTTACTGTTTGACAAGTTATTGCTTATCTGCTAAACTTATTAAAAAAGAAAAAAGAAGGGATTTCTTCATGGATGAGCCTAAGAAAAAATACATGAAAAAGTCGGAGATTTTCACCTTCGGTATCGGTCTTTTCGGCGTGGCGCTGCTGACAGGATGGATGCCGGATTATACTCAGACCTACTTTGCAGATTTTGCTTTCAAAGGCAAAGGATTTGACGCCGGTGTTATCTCCCTGAATATCTCAACCGTTTTCCTTGTTGCCGGTATTATCGGTGCCGTTATCGAATTGGTTACCGGTTTCCTTATTGACAACACACGCACAAAGCTCGGTAAGGCCAAGCCCTGGATAGGTTTCGGCGCAATTCCTATGGCGATAGTGGCGATGCTTGTATTTGCGGCACCCAACACTTCCAACCAGACATTTGCCATTGTTTGGATGTATTTTATCTATTCTCTTTATACTGCGGTAGGTTGTGCGGTTGAAAGACCGGCTGAGTGCTTCGGCGCACTCTGTTCTCCCGAGCCGTCCGAAAGATCAACTGCCATTTCAATTGCTTCATTTATGAAGAGTGTCGGCCAAAGCGGCGGTATGGTTGTCGTAATGGTGGTAGGTTTAATAATGAAAGCGGTCATGGGTCAGCAGCAATTTAAAAATGCCGAGGCTCAGGGACTTGATCTTGTAATTTCCACTGCTGTTTGCGCTTTCGGTTTTATACTTTTTGTTATGATTTTCTTCATAAACAATAAGGAGAGAGTTCCCTATACAAGAGAGAAAGTATCACTCAAAGACGCAGTTAAAGTTGTTTTCACCTTCAAGAATCTGCTGATGGTTTCTCTTACTAAACTCACAGGCTTCGGCAGAGGAGTTTACGGTACGGTGTCTCTCTACATAGCGATTTATCTTCTCGGTTCAAAAGATCTTAAACTTGCGCTTCTTCTGCCTATGGGTATTGGAACTGCAGTCGGTACATTACTTGTAAATTTTGTTCTCAAGAAATTCAGCACCAAGCAAACCTACATTCTTTTCTGCATCTACGGCGCTTCTTCACTCGCCATTCTTTACTTTGTAGCTACGGGAATCGGCTTCCGCAGCGAATTGATTGTTCCGTTTCTTATACTTAATTTCTTCTGCGGTCTTCAGCATGGCAATACCAATGTTACACCGAACATCATGATTGCTGACTGTGTTGACGAAATTGAATATAAGACAGGTAAAAGACAGGAGGGCCTTGCTTATGCAGGCTTTGGCCTTTTTGCAAAGGTTGCTTCCGCTTTTACAAAAGCACTCGGTCCCTGGCTTCTGTACACCTGGAGCGGATATATGGCGTCAACGAATGCAAATGTTGCTTATGCTGCACAAAGTGATTCAACTCTCAACAAATTTCTGATGATATATACAATTATCCCCGCAATATTCGTTATTCTTCAGGGTGTACCCATTCTTTTCTACGATATGGTCGGAGAGAAGAAAGAAATGATTACCAAAGCTCTGATGGAAAGACGCGCCCGGGCTCAGGAGCAGAATTCCGGCTCTCAGGCTGATGAACAGGGGGAGGTGTAAGTATGGCTAAAAAAGAATTCAATGCAAAGCTTTACGGTATTATTGCAATTATACTTGTCGGTGCCGTGCTTGCTGTTATAACTTTTTCAACATTTACTTCCCGTTATACTGCCTATTATGAAGACAGAGTGGCGACAACTTATGTAAAAACGATTGTAGAAACAGGAGACGGATATAACGCTTATAAGAACACTCTGCTCAGCAAAGACGGAAAATTCGGAGATTTTATCAGAAAAACTTATCTGTACCCTGCAATTTATGAAGGTTACTACCCCGGCGGCAGCACCGACGGTCTTAAGGGATTAAATGATAAATCTCTCAAAGGCGAAAAAACTCTCAATGACGACGGCTCACTTCAGGGCAAACTTATAAACACGATGTATACGTATTATGAGCTGTTGCTCAAAAAATACGGCAGTTGGGACAAATACGGTGACATATTTACCGAATATATTAAAGTTCTGAAACTAAAAAGGAACGAGATATTCGGCGATACATATTTTGATGATGAGGTATTCTTCACATGCCTTGAAGCAAATGTATCCACCTACGGTCAGAAACTTACCGGAACAGAAGATGAATTTGACAAAAACACGGGCGTTCAGACATCCTTTGCGAAGAAGGGCATTTACGAAGAAAAATACGGCGAAGATTATAAGTTCACCTATACCGCTACCGATATCCTTGATAATCCCTCTGTTACAGATGATTCTACTTCCTATGTTCCCTCCGGCGCAAAAGGCCCTGTAGATATTGAAGATATAAAGGGCTCAAAGATTATCACCGTTCAGGTTAAGTGTAATAACGAGGTTGTAATTGACGGCATCGATATTGCGGTTGTTCAGATAGGTAAAACATGGTATGTTGACACTGTTATGAGTGATGACACATCACCGTTATATAACTTTTACAAGTAATTTTCCGCAATTGTTGCGTAAGACACCTGTTGACTTTTAAACTGCATTGATATAAAATAAAACAAAATATAAGGACGGAGGAATTATTTATGTCAAAAAAAGGCGGAATAAAAGCTGAATTCAAAGAATTCATTATGAGAGGCAACGTTATTGATCTTGCAGTCGGTGTAATTATCGGCGGCGCATTCCAGGCAATTGTTAATTCCCTTGTCAATGATGTTATTATGCCTGTTATCAGCCTTATCACCGGCGGTATTGATTTTGCAAACAAATTCGTAGCTCTTGACGGCGGAAGTTATGCAACTCTTGCCGAAGCGCAGGAAAAAGGCGCAGCTGTTATAGCGTACGGCAATTTCATAAGCGCAGTTATCAATTTCTTAATTATGGCGGTTGTTATTTTCCTGATTGTCAAGGCAATAAACAAAGTTGCCAATGCTAAGAAAAAGACTGATGAAGAGCCTGAAGCTGCTCCCACAACAAAGGTTTGTCCTTACTGCAAGAGCGAAATCGACATTGAGGCAAGCAAATGTCCTCACTGCACATCCGATGTTTGATCTATCCTTCATCGATAATTATTGTTACCTTTCCGGGGATTAATTATGCTTAGAGTCAAATTGCTGACATCCCTTTCGAAGGTTTTTTCAGATGAAGAACCTGATGGTTTTGAGAAAAAATCATATTCCGTTTTAAAAAATGAAATCCTTCATTTTCAGACTGCAATCATCTCGGACTGCGACATGAATGTCAATGTGAATTTTGATCCCCGGCTCAACGTGAAGATTTACCTTGTCAAAGAGGTACCTGTCGGGTTGGCGGCATACGAGGATTCAGATGATTATTATCTTCGTAAAACGCCCGGATTATACCCTGATTTACTGGTGCCGTTTGAGCAGGGAACAGGGATAGTTGCAGACAAGTGGTACAGTTTGTTTTTTGAGATTGGCCCATTTGAAGATGAAGCGGGGAATATTACTTTTGATTTTACCGTTAATGATGTGCCCGTTTCGCTTGAAATTGAAATTATCGATAAGATGATGCCTGTTAGCGAAACAGTTTACACTAACTGGTTTCACTCTGATTGCCTTGCCGATTACTATCACGTTGAAGTTTTCAGCGATGAGTATTGGAGAATTGTCAGAAATTTTGTGACTACCGCTTCCAAGCATGGTATGAATTGCATTCTTACTCCGGTTTTCACTCCCGCACTTGATACAGGTGAATTTCTCGAAAGAACTACCGTTCAGCTTGTCGATATCACACTCAGGGGCAAAAAGTATCTGTTCGGATTTTCCAATTTGAAAAAATGGGTTGATATTTGTACCGAATGTGGTATAATGTACTTCGAGATAAATCATTTTTTCACTCAATGGGGAGCAAAACACGCTCCGAAAATTATTGCCCGTGACAGGAAGGGCAGAGAAAAAAAGATTTTCGGATGGAAGACAAAATCTTCGGGCAAAGATTATTCCGATTTTCTCAGGCAGTTTTCTGTTGCGTTCAAAAGCTTTATTGACAGAAACAATCTCGAAGACAGGGTTTTCATTCATATCTCTGATGAGCCCTCTTTAAATCAGCTAAAGGCGTACAGGTCAAGGGCTGATTTCATCAGAAGTATTTTTAAGGGTTATAAAGTGATTGATGCCCTTTCCGATTATGATTTTTACAAGCTCGGAGCTGTTGATATTCCTGTTCCGAGTGAGAATCATTTTTCTGAATTCTACGGTAAAACTGAGCACATCTGGACATATTGCTGTTGCGGCCAACACAAAGATTATTTGCCAAACAGGTTCATAGCTATGCCCTCATTGAGAAACAGAATTACCGGATTTTTACTTTACCGATACGATATTGAAGGCTTTCTTCATTGGGGTTATAATTTCTACAACAGTCAGTTGTCTTTAAGGAAGATTGACCCATATAAGGAAACCGATGCGGGTAAGGCATTTCCGGCTGGCGATCCCTTTATTGTTTATCCTGCGCCCGACGGCACTTCTTATGAATCTCTCAGACTGAAAGTGCTCTCAGATGCTTTTCAGGATATACGCGCGCTTAAACTTCTTGAGTCTATTTCATCTGACTCAGTGGCTGATTCTTATGTTGAGAATCTCACCTTTAATTTCTATCCACATTCTGAGCAATGGTTTTTTAACACAAAGGAACAAATTAACAAAAAAATCAAAGAACTATCAGTTCAATGATTAAGATTTCAGGAGGAAATAGTTATGGAACAAATTTTACAGACACTTATGACATTGGTTCAGCAACTTGTTGCTCTTGTAGGTTCGGCTAATGCGGGAGGCGCAACCGGCGGCCTTAATCTTGAGGGTCTTATGCAGACAATTCAGGGCCTTATCGGTTCTGCCGGCGGAAATGCCGATGCTGCAGGAATCATGGCAGCGATTACCCAGCTTTTCAGCAAAATTGATCTTAATTCCCTTATGGCTATGGTTCAGAAGATTCTTGCTCAGGTTTCAACAATGGGCTGATTGTCAAATCAAAGAGATAGCGGGGCTGTCTTTACGGACAGCCCCGCTTTTCTTCATTATAAGTATTATTGTGCTGTAAAACTCAATTCGACAGTTTCCGATTTGAGATGATAAGCACTTTCCGCCTGAACTTTTAACTTATATGTTTTGCCTGATTCCAGTGTATCATTTCCGATACGGAAATCAGCCGTATTGTCTTCATCAATAACAAAGTAGTCGTCAATAAAAGTATCACTCAAAATCTTTTTGCCGTTATCATCAAGTATTGTTACTTTGTAATTGTGTACTATATAGCCATCGGCGGGTTTTGCCTCATCGAAAGAGATGATCCATTCATTGTTATCATTTTTATATGCGGCAGCCCTTGCTTCTTCAGGAAACACAGGAGCTGTATCGTGCGCTTTTCTGTTTTTATAGGTGTATGCAAATGTGTTTTTATCGTTTGCATCCTCTATGTAGTAATCGTTTAGATATGTATCTGAAAGCAAATCATATATTCTTATTCTTACGCTTCCGTCATTATCCGCCTCAATTACGGTCATCTGAGCGGCAGGATCATATCCGTCGGGATGCTGACCCGGGATAAAATTCTTATCAAGTTCAAAGGTTGCCATTGCTCCGCAGCCGACAGTTGTGTAAGAGGTCTGGAGAATGCTTCTCGGGTCGTTTGCCGGAAAATGAGAATGTCCAGAAAAATCCACGATACCGGGGTGTTTGTTAAATACGATATTTAATTGAGGATCGCTCCAGTAAGTGCTGCCGTAAACTGTGCCCCATGCGTGGGGATGTTGAAAGACAAAAACAGCTTTGCCGTTTGCTTTCTTTTCCGCTTCACTTATTGATTTATCAAGCCATTTTAAACTTTTTGGCGTAAAGGTCCATTCGGTTAATGAACGATCGCCTGAGAATGCAATAAATGAAAAGCCGTTAATTTCGGTTACGGTATCCGGATCGTGCTCAAAATATTTCAAAAAATATTCCTTATAGTTATCATTTTTGAATTCGTGATTTCCGTGAATGTTTATAAGCACGGTTTCTTCACGTACATGTTCCTTAAGCGTATTTGCGTAATTTAAATAGTCATCTTCTCCGCCGACGCTTGAAAAATCACCCAGGCCGAAAAATCCGTCAACGCCTGCATAAGTCGTGTCTTCATCAAAAAGGCTGTATGCAGTATCGATTGCATCTGCAACATGGTCGTTTTTATTGTGCGAATCAGTAAAAGCAACCACACGGACAGTCGGGACGAAGTCCGCCGGTGTTTGAGGTAAAGTATCCGTTACCCTTCCTCCCATAACAAGAGAAAGCTGCGAAGGAAGAACGATGAACAAAACGGAAAAAACGCCGAAAACAATTCCTATTGTCCAATTTTTGATTTGCATTAACGTGTACATATCCATTTATATATTTATCCTTTCAAAATGAATTAAAAGTGTTTGAAAATTGCTCACCGGTTTTCCGGGCTGTTTTCGGATGAATCCGTTTCTGCCTTTTTGTCAAGTGTGTCTCTGAATACCACAAATTTATCGAATAAGAATTCGGTTATCATATTGCAAATCATGGTTATCGCAAGAACTATATACTCAATTCCGTGTGTGGCTGCAAATTTTGCAGTAAAGTAGTTGCCGAGCAAAACCGAAACCGGAGTAAAAAATGCGTAATATCCGAGCACTTTCAACATGGCTGTCGGAATGTTGTTTGCGGATTTGAAAGTGAATTTTCTGTTAAATGTGAAATTCCAGATAACAGATAAAATAAGAGCGATGAGATATATCGGTCCGTATTCGTTTTTCATTACTGCCGCAAACGTTTCGTTTGTATTCATTGCATTCTGAATAAACGGCATTTTAATCACTATTTCATTGAGCAATGTAAAGCTTATGACTTGAATGATTCCGGCTGATGCCGAGAAAAGCGCGAATTTTATGAATTGAAAAATGTTTTTGGATTTGTGTTGATCAGCCATTGCGTTTCTCCCTGATTATTCGGTTCTGAGCCAGATTTTCATGTCACTGTCTCCGTGATTTGCAAAAGCATAATAGGGGAGAAGTGTGACTTCCTTTTCTGAGGTTTTTCTGTCTTTTACATCATAATATAGCTTGCTTTCGTCTGAATAAATGTGTGCTTTCGTTATTATTCTGTAAGCGTTAATTTCTTCATCGAATTCAAGGCCGGGTTTGATTTCTTTATCAACAAAGATTGAGTTGAGCGGAATGTCGCCGTTTAAGGAGCTTTCAATACAATATACAAGAGGCCCTCTGCAAATGCATACCTTACCGATATCGTCCTCAACTTTCGGGTTGGCACATATAAGTCTTGTTTTCATTTCAAAATAAAAGTCAAGCACCTGATTCTCTTCACTTATATCAATATAAGCATATCCCTTGATTATCGGCGCATCAAGTATTTTCCCATTCAGGGAAACATATGTGCACCAGCCGGGGATTCTGACACCGAATTTTTTACCCTTCATCCCGGATATGCTGAACCTGACATCTCCGCGGTTGGGATAGCCGGTTTGCTGTTTTATCCTGATGTTATCAAATTCTGCCTCGCTCTCAATAAAGTGATGGCAGATTACCGTATTCTCATCACAGGTATAAATGAAATTCCCGATGGATGCAATAAACCTTGCGAGATTTGGAGGGCAACATGAGCAATCAAAAACTTCAAGTCTGTGAGTAAGCAGATTTTCCCTGCTTGAATAATACTCCTTCATTATTCTGTGTCTGTTCATATTTATTTCGAGGGGATTTACATAAAAGAAGGAGTTCCCTTTGAGTGAAACGCCTGAAAGGATACAGTTATATATAGCCAGCTCAGCCGCGTCTGCATACTTTGAATCCGGAACAATCGCGCCCATCCTGGCGGCAAACAGAGCAAGACCAATTGAGGCGCAGGTCTCTGAGTAAGCAAGGTCATTAGGTAAAACATAGTCTTCGGCAAAGGCTTCTCCGAATGATGTGGAGCCTATCCCGCCGGTTACATACATTCTCCTGAAATATATGTTGTCAAATAATCTTTCGCAGGCATCAAATAATGATTTATCATCTGTTTCAGCAGCTAAATCAGCCATACCGCAATACAGGTACATTGCCCTTACACTGTGACCGGACGCTTCCTTCAGTTCTCTGACAGGGGCATCACTCTGGTCATAATTCATACCGGTCCAGTTCCTGCAATCATTGTCATTTTTGCATTTTCCGCGATTCTCAATAAAGAAACGGCACATCTCAAGATACTTTTTGTCTTTTGTGCATCTGTAAAGCCTGATCAGGGCAAGCTCGATTTCTTCGTGACCGGGAGTGCTGAATCTGGCGGTTTTTTCGGTTATGAAAGCCTTCTCAATGCAGTCCATATATTTGCACATCAGATTAAGGAATTTGTCTTTACCGGTTGCGTTGAAATATGCTACGGCAGCTTCGGTCAGATGACCTGCGCAATACAGCTCGTGCATATCTCTGTTTGTAAATCTTTTATCCGGTTCCACTACGGTGAAATAAACGTTGAAATACCCGTCCTCACACTGATTTTTTTCAATTAAGTCAACGGTTTCGTCAACAATCTTTTCAAGTTCTTTGTCCGGATTTAACTGAATTGTGTATGCGACTGCTTCCATCCACTTGGCAATATCGGAATCCCAGAATATATGAGGCTTATTCGGCATTCCTTCTTTCCAGTTAAACTTAAATGCCTCAAATCTGCCGGTTTCCGTAAACCTGTTATAGATGGTTGGAATCGTTATTTCCTTATTGATATCAAATCTTTTTTTCCAAAATCCATCAAGTTTAATATTTGAAAATGGAACTTGTTTCATAATAACCTCACTATTCATAAATATTTGATTTAAAGAGTGTTTTCTGAATATTAATTATATCTTTTTTTAATATATAATTCAAGCATTAATCTGTAATTGCGTAATAACAAAAACAGAGATAGCTATTCTCAATTTTATTGTTGACTTAAAAGCAATTTAATTATATAATAAATTGAATATTTGTCGAAAGGTGGTGCCATAATGAAAAAAGCGATTTCTTTTGTTTTATCCGTTCTTATAGTTTTTTCTGCGTGCGGATATAATTTTATATCATTTTCTGTGGCGCCCACTCTCGAAAGACTCAGTATTGTTTCTGACGAAAACGGCAGAACATATAAGATTATGGACGGAAACGGCAATGTAATTCCTTTTGACACATCATTAAAGCTGTCTCTGACCGATTCGAACAGCGGTTCCGATTCTGCTAAAACCGGCATCAGAACAAGTGCGGCGTCTTTGCCCGATTCTTATGATTCAAGGTCTCTTAACCGGGTTACTCCCGTCAAGAGCCAGGGCAACAGCGGATGCTGCTGGGCGTTTTCTACTATCAGCGCCCTTGAAAGCGATGCTATTTCAAAAGGATACACAACACTTGACGAAACCGATTTTTCCGAAGCTCATCTTGCCTGGTATACTTATACCCCTTCATACCTTGACGGAGATCCGACTTACGGTGAAAGTTTTGTCGTTGATAATCCTTACTTTTATGGAGGCAACTGGATAAGGTCAGCTTCCGCTCTCGCAAGATGGTCAGGCATTGCCAAAGAATCGGATTATCCATTCTATCCGCTTAATATTTCGGCAATGGGCAATTATCCGAATGAAGATGTTTATGATCACGGCTCCGGTTTTATACTTAACAGTTCTGAGCTCCTTTCTTCAGATGAAGATGTCAAGCGTTGGATTATTGATCACGGAAGCTGTACTGCGTCTATCTATTTTCATGCAAATTTTGAGAATTTCTCAAAAGACTGTTATTATAATAATGATTATGATGCTGAAAATACACCCATTAATCATATGATAACCATTATCGGCTGGAATAATAATTTTCCCGCTTCATACTTTCTTTCGCCTCCTCCTGGTAATGGAGCCTGGCTTATTAAAGACAGTAACGGTCTTTACCACGGTGACGGCTATTTCTGGATTTCTTATTATGAGCCTTCACTGCAGGATGCGGTTGGCTTTACCGTCAGAAGAAGTGCTGACCTATTAAAAAATTATACATATAACGGAGCGGGTTTTTCTTCCGTTATTTCCAACGGAAGCGATACAAGAGGAGCAAATGTTTTTGTAGCACAGTACAGCGAACGTATCTCCTCAGTATCATTTTTCCTGATGAATGCCCTTGACTCTGTCTCAATTGATATTTACAGAAACATTCCGGATGGTTTTACCTCTCCCACTGACGGCAATCTTGCCGCGTCATATACTTCATCAGCATTGGGAGCGGGATTTAATACGGTTGAACTGCCCACACAGGTTGCTGTTAATGAAG
>JAILMJ010000110.1 GCA_024692685.1 Clostridia bacterium | reverse complement strand
AAACGGTTTCGGTTTCAATATCAAGGTCGTCATTCCAGATAATGCCGTAACCGCCCATAAGCTTTCCGGAAGTGAACAGCTTGCGGTTTTTCAAAGCCGAAAGCTGAGGATACTTGTCAAACAGGACAGAGATATCATACTCTTTAACTTCACCGGTCTGAAAGGTGAGATAAAAAGTTGTGCCTTTGCCGTATTCAAGTTTTACAGCTTTATGAAACATATCAGTTCAGCGGCGGGAGCTTGATGTATTTTTCAGTCTCCCACATCTCCTCCAGTTCTTTTTGATATTTCAAGATAAATTCTTTTACCAACGCCTGTGCCTTTGCAGGAAATTCGCCCTCCATCAATTCACCTGTTGCAATCAGGAACGGAGCGTCAAAATCGTTTGTGATTGCGTGAATATGCGGTGGGTTATGCTCTTTGTTTCTGAGATACATAACGATTATTATTCCGTGAAAATGGCTGATTGTAGGCATCAAGTCATCTCCTTTGCAATTCTATTATATGGTATATATCCCATATTGTCAATAGTTTTTTCAGCCGATTTGAGGCATCCGGAGAATCACTCCGGTTTCGGGATCAAGACAGTTTCTGACCTCAGCTTCTGAAATATTCAGCAGGTTGGCAATCTTCTTGTTTGTAAAACCATCCTCGCTGAGCTCGTTCACAGCTTCGGAAGTTTTTTCTTTTTTGCCTCGGGCATAACCTTCTCTGTAGCCGATTTTCCTGCTTTCGTTGAGCTTCCTGTTCAGAATTTCCCGCTCTTCATCGGTTGGCTCAGGCGGAGGCGGATTGATGCCGACTTCCCACATATGTGTTAGCCTTTTCATCAGGCGTGCCATATCACTCGGGGAGGCATAGCCGACTTTTTTGAAGACCGACCTTACATGTCTCAGCCAGACTGACTTTGACACATAGAACTTGCGTGACATAGTTTTGTAGTTGATTCCGGACCGTTTGAGATACTTGCGCACCATTTTCGGGGTAAGTCCGAGAATCTCCGTCAGGTCTCCGATGGTCAGAGGATCCGGACGGTCCTTGAGGATTTCTTTCCAGTTTGAATCGTTAAACATAGGTTCACTCCTATAGAATTATTCGAACCTTGAACCATGTTTAAGCCGCGTGGTCGCGGACCAAAATTTCCTGCAATTATCAACAGTATAGCAATAAAGCATTAAAAAAAAGTTGTTTCTGCAACTCGCCTCTCCGCTTTTGACTCGCTCAAAAACCTATCGCTGATGACAGAAAAGATTTTTGAAGTTTTAGGATAGTGAACTGCAAGTTTTTCTCTTATTGTTTCATATTTTTTTGATAGTAAATACTCATTTTTTCCCGCCGTCACAGTATACATCCCTCGTCCATATATTACAGAATCAGCAAAGGCATTTATCAGGTCATCATTCCCTATCTCCTCAATTTTTTCTCTTATAATTCTATGTGGGAAAAGTCCATCCGGATCTATAGGGGAACATGCAAATAGTTTTCCGAGTTTTATATGAAATAAGGATGTCTGTCCCTGGTCAAGTAATCTCTTATGAAACAAATCAATCCAACCATTAAAAACATCTTTATCAATAGATCCGTTCTCTTCTCCTGGGCAAAACTTGATATCATTCTCCAAGCAAAATAAATTTGCTATTTTTTCTGGTTTTAATTCTTCGCTAATACTATCATCTTTTTTTCTGTTAATCAATGATAACACATCTGCATAGTAATTCGCATTTCGTTTGAACAAATACTGGCAACACTTCATTTTGTCCCAGCCAAGCACGTTAAACAAGCGCATTTCAAGCTCAAATAATGTAGGATAGTTTTCAAAAGCAGCTCCAATTCTCTCATAAACTACACTTAATAGTTTTTCTATATAATAGCTTTCAATACTATCACTTTGATGCTTTTCATTAATCATCAGATTTGTAGAGTCTGAGATAATTGAAAGAATTTCTTCAACACTTAACATTTTTCTCTGCTCAAATGCGATAATGAAAAGTTCGTTCCAATTCTGATACTCTATAAGGTTTTTTATTGCTTCGTTTAAAAGATCTTTATTTTTCAACTGTTTTCTAAAACTACTCCAATAAGACCTAGCAGCATCATTAGGCAATTCTTGAACTAACATTTTTGCTTTGTCATCAAACGGCAAAACAGAGATTAAAGCAATATAAAACATATCGGCAAAATGCTTGTTTCGCAAATAGTCTATTGCACTGTATACTTCTTTGTAATCTGAATTTGAGCAACAAACTGTATAGTCAACTGCTATATAAGTATTATTTGTTGATTCAATTATTATATCCAGGATTTCGGTATCAAATTCGGATTCGCAATAATATTTTGCAATAGCTCTTCCAATCCTACTGTATGACTCTATTTTTCTTAGACTTAAAAAATGAGCTAAATCAATGCCAAGTTCTTTTAACTTTTTCATTTCGGATGCAACTATATTCTCTATGGCTAGTATGTTGTTTTGGTAATAATTACCTTCAGAGTCATATGCCACCGGGTTCATTATTGGTATATCGCTCGTTTCTGTTAGATAAAGGAAATCATAAGCCGGATCGACAAAATGTACTTCTAAACACATTTTTTCAATTTCATTTATCCTTTCAGGAGAAGCAACCCATTCTGCGTTCGCAAAGTGCCTATGATTATAAATGATTTTTCTCAATTTCAGTTTTATTTGTTCTTTATCAAAATCATTAAAAACCATCAAAGCATTTGAAAATTCTATTTTTAATTTTGCAAAGCTTTTTTCGGAACACTTTGGCAATATATCTATAATCTTAATAAATCTTTCAATATTGCCGTCAGTAAAAGAAATAAGAATATCGGTATATGAATCAATCAGATTAACATAATCTCTTTGTGTGTATGGAGCAATTTCGTCAGTGTTTCTGTATATAAAACTTGAATTACTCACAATTGTATTGTTCTTATCTATTTCATTATTCAAGACATTCCAAAAAAAAGTATGATTCTTTACACCAATCTCTGCAAGTTCTATTTTTTCCCTAACTTGTAATGCAGAAACATTATACCATGTACAAAACACTTTAGATATTGTATCACGTGGGCTGTTGCCAGTTGAACAATTATCGATATGTTCACCTAATTGAAATAAAACACTGACAACACGGCTTGCATATTTTTTGCATTGTATCAGACGTTCTAGGCACCACAATATATGTGTGTAATAATGCCGTCCCACAATAACATTTGGGTTCTCAATAGTAAACAAGTCTATTAGTCCTGTGTGATTATCCGTTCCGCTTTCAATGTGGTTAAGAACAATGTCTGGAGCAGCTTCACAAAATAGCTCTATAAATTGAGATATATATGCCCACTCCTTTGTCGAATTAATCTGCATAAAAATATCATTAACAATATGTGAGACCTTTTCCTGACAATCGGCATATAAAGCAAGTAAAATCAAAGTGTAAAGTATTCCTGTTTTGAGATTATGACTATACTTTGGCTTTTTGAGATCGGCTAAATAAAAGTGTCTTTCAATGGGTTCATCAAAAACAGGATCACAATTGGATAGTATCGATTTAGAAAGATTAAAAAAAGTATTTATTATAGGAGTATATACTATATGCTTGTGTGAAAAAACCGCTAGCAAGGGTTCTGCCAATTCATAAGTTATTTTGTTTGAAAAATCTAGTTTACGAACAATCAGCGCATCTTCTATTTCAATATATTTGCATAGATAATTAATAAAGCAATCATATTTGTCGCCATATAGTTGTTCAACTGTTGTCATGTCTCCTTCACACTCAGTCCATCTTCCCAATAACATTGCTGTAATGATGGCATTGTCATTATCATTTTCCCACCTGGGAGAACAAGCCTTACCTGTATACAGCTCTGATTTAATATAATAATACAGACCGTTAGTCTTTTGAATCAGTTCATAAGGATTATTATATCCATTATCTTGAAGCTTTTTTGATATAAAACTGATGGTACGACATGGTAGTCTGAGCGTATATTTGTTATGATTCGCACTATGAATAAAAATAGTTATATTATTCTTTATTGCTGGTATTTCATCGGCCTGAAAACTTGGTATAAGTATGCAATCAGAAAGATACTTTTCAGATTGATCCCAAGCGTCCTTTGATTTTATTGTTAATACAGTTTTATTGCACGATTTGTGAAGCAGATTAAGTATGCAATATCTTCCCTCTTCTGATGATAATGAAGAAATGTGAATGGTTTTTGCGTTGTTTATCTCTTTCTGAAAATTTTCAATAAAAGACTCATCATCTATCTCAAAAAATGACTCATTAAGAATGTTATTTGTGTTTTGACTAATATAATCAAATGACTGTGAAATATTCTCCACTTTTGATTTATCCAGTAAAGTGCCAAGTTGATATTCAAGATAATGATAAATATCATCAATTTTCTCAATATCAAGAGCAGAAATAGCTTTAATTAATGATTCTATAGTGATAATATCGTTACTTTTTGAAAAATTGATTTTTCCAGCAGTATCTTTAGAAAAATCCGCTTGATAATTATGGGAGCGCACAATCACCACAAAAATTATACGATGGTATTTTTCATATAGTTTATTCTTTATAAATTTTTTTATAGTGTTATGAATCTTATTAGCTGAAGAATCTGAAGTAACTTGTATAGCAATACCACCACTGTTATCAACCAGATCAATTGCTGTTGCGTTTCTTTCTTCAAAATTTATATTACTGAGATTGCAATCAAAAATTAAATTGAGTAGCGGGATAAAGAAAGATTCACTTGAAATATTTACATCATAGTAGTTAAGAGTATTATTTGATTCGACTAAGTCGCAAAGTTTAAAAAGCAATTCGCTACATGATTTTATTAGTTTTTCTTGTTTCATGTTACTCCCCTTATCACTAGGCACCTTTATTGCCACTCTCTTTTCAATATATCGCTTTTTAAAAAAAGTTTGTCATTTGCCATTTCTTTTATCGGCTTTATTTTTCCTCTCTTAATAAGATCATCAATGTTTTGCCTGGAACAGTTAAGAATCTTTGCCGCTTCAGCCGTATTAACAACTCTCATATTAATAAAATCAAGAAAATCTCTTTTTTTCAGTTCAATCGTTTTCCCGTATCTGTACAATTCGGCATCAGGAATTATCAGTGATTCGTTCCAAGATATACCGGTTCCACCGACTTCAATCTTAACATTTTTCAACTCATTGGCATTTAGAAATAAGTACCTCTCCAAAAGAGGATAGTTTTTTGCTATTTTTCCCATTTTACAAATTTTGACTTTTGCGTCAGCAAAAAAGACCAACAAAGAATCCGAACCTGGCAAAGGGATAACATCATCTATTCTTTTTTTAACTCTATTTTTAATGCATTTTGGAAGACTGTCCTCGGAAATCTGTTCAAGACTGAAGTCGTCTTGAGCACATCTTCCTTCTCCTAACATAAGTAATTCGTATTCTCTGTAGTTTTTTAGGTTATTATCCTTAAGAATCTGCCCTATATTCTGCCTATCAGGCGGAATTATTCTTTGTTTTACCCATTCACTGCTTTGTTTTGCATTAACGGTCTTAATCCCTTTCTTTACAAAGGAAGCGAGGTAAAAAGGGACGCTCCATTCATCAGCGTCATCCGCTATTTCAATATAAAACTTATCGGCAATCTCGTAATATATTAAAAACGAAAATACAGTATTGTCATTATCATTTTTTATTGCATAGATCTTCATAAACACACCATCTTTTCCAAATCATATCCCAAATTTTCTCGAGAAGTTCAAAGCTTACAATACCATCGAAATCAGATATAAGTATTTCCTTATCAGACAGTCTTAACGTGTTGAAAACCGGCAGTTTGTCCTTTGGAATAAGGGCGAGATTATCCTTTGCGGAATTACCACCCACAAAGCACTGAACCTTTTTTTCATCCAACACATCGTATTTTTCAATGTCTTTCAAGCTATGGCATCGGCAAAGCAAAGAAATACCGTGATCAAATAGAGGCGCTAGTCGTATAGTTTTCTTTTTCGAGTTTCTTAACACTTCAATGTTTGCGCCATGTCTATCACGATTAAGAATGATAAAATCGATAGCTAGCATCTCATAAATGTATTTTTCCCATCCTTGTCTTATACAAAATTCCAACGGCGTTTCCATATCTTCTTTTTCTTGGTCATAATATATGTCCAAAGCCATTTTTTCTTCTCCGCGGTTTTTAAAATCTTCTGAAGCGCACAGATATGTTTCAATTACTTTTCCAGAAATCGACACATCTGCATGAATCAAGCGATAATGAAGGTGCTCAACACCGAAAATATCAAGAAGTCTATCCACAATTATTTCATTTATACACTCATGACCTATGATTCCCTTAACGCCATCATAATCAGATAATTTACAATATAGTTTTTTTTCGCCTTCTAACATTGTTGATTTGAGAAATGATCCGGCTGTTCCGGAAGAGTTTCTTATTTTAGACCACTCAAGGTAGGTTAAGTCCTGTTTTGCTTTTTCAATTTGCATACTTGTCACCTCCGTAAATATAATACCGTGCTACTTGACATTTGTCAAGTAGCACTTTGCTAAGAAAGAATACTTTTTTAATTAAGCCTTTTATTAAATGTGTTTGTTTTTTTATATATTGCCTGTATATAATTGTTTAATTAAATCTTATGTCCTTTATGGATGATAAAAGGTAAACCCAAAAGCCCTTGATATATAAGAATAATAATTGCAATTCCAAACATGGAATTAATAAACATAATATTCTTATGCTATTTGCAGTCATACTTTGTGTTCTGTTTGTGATTCCTTGATAATAGCTTTTAATAATAATGAGCAAATAGAATGACATTTTTATATCAAAACTACAGAATTCGGATAAATCAAACAAAAATTATAGCAGCGGCCCTCATGATGAGAACCGCTGCCTTCTTATGCTATGGAATTGTTCAGTTTTATTTTGTCTGATATACCGGACAACAGCAATCGGTTTTTGTCCGGTATAATAGACAGCATTTAACCAACATCTTTCAAATCAAATGTTACGGTCAATTCCGCTCCCAACCCGTTTGCCAGTCGTTTAAGGGTTGCAACAGACGGATTGGCGACTCCGCGTTCGATTTTTGAAATGTCAGCCTGATCAATACCGGTTTTCGCCGACAGTTCTGCCTGCGACATGTTTGCTTTTGCTCTTGCTACAAGGAGAGCATTTGCAACTGTTATGTTTATTGTAATTGAATCTGCCGCAACTGTTATG
>JAILMJ010000109.1 GCA_024692685.1 Clostridia bacterium | reverse complement strand
ATCGCCGTTATGCAGATGAACCACATTGATATCCCTGCTGATTTCGGTTACAACGGTCAGCAGTCTCATCGCCCTGACGATTTTATCAACCTGCATTGCCAGGTCCTTTTCGACCCAGTCCTCAATCTCGCGGGTTATCATCTTTCTCAGAACGGTATCGTCAACAATGCCGTTTTCATCGAAAAAATTTCCGCCGTAAAATATCAGCTCGTGCTTTTTGGTGAACCAGTCGCAGAATTTCTTTTCGGAAACCTTTTTGCCGGTCATCCAGAACGGGGTGTCATTGTCGTTCATACAATCACCTCGCCCTCGTGAAACGATATGAAGCTCCGTATTTCATCCGCGGTTTTGCAGGCGGACAGGGTATCGATAAGATAGGAAACATAGTCAAGCCACTGCACCGCTGTTCTGAAGAGAAAGTGAAGATCTTCATCATCGCGCTTCGGAGCATACTCCTCAAGCCAGCTTTTCATTTCCTTCTCAACGGAGATAAGGTAATTAAGGATATACTGTTTTATATAACCGTAATCGGTCTTTTCCTTATTCTCCTGCCTGCGCTCACCGCTCAGCGACTCCGTATCGAGATTGAATTCCTCCGCAATGCGGCAAGCGGCCTCATATTTCGGTATGCCGTAATAGCTACTGACAAAATCGATTACATTGCCGTCCGCGCCGCAGGCGAAGCAGTGATAGCGCGAGTCCACCTTCATTGACGGATTTCTGTCATCGTGAAACGGGCAGACAATCTTTCCAGCCCTGTTTACGGGAATTCCGATGAAGTTTACATAATCTCTAACGGAAACTTCCTTCGCTGCTTTTTCAAAGCTGATTACATACCTGCCGCCGTATTCGCTGTCCGCTGAATGTGAAGTTTCGTGCGGAAAAGTATTGCAATCTTTGTTTTTCTGTGTTATATTGTGTTTGTAAGTGATAGATGACTGTTCCGTATCTGCGCCAACAGATACATAAGGAATGGTCGTTTTGCTTTCTGAAGCGGGTCTTGCTGAATTCAAATAATTATCAACTCCAATCTTTTTCGCCATTATGGGCGATTTTTTTTGCAATCACGGTAAGGTAAAAACAGTCAGGGATATTCGCCCAGGTAGCATTGCCATTCTGATCCGGTCATAAGAATCACGCCCTTTCTGATTTGGATAATTGGCTTTTGTCGCAGTCGATTGTCTAACGACAGTTTCATTCTAACAGGCTATTGACAAAAAGACAATAGTTTTGTACAATGTTCTTTGTAGTGATGCAATTGTCTAAAACATCCGCCAATTTACATTATCCAAAAATGAGGGACACAATAATGGAATATGATTATTCTGAATACGAACTCGATGAAATTGAAAAATATGAGCTGCAACATTCTGGTCGCAAAGATGCAATACTTGAATTCTTTTTGAATACTGTAAGGTTCAACGAGCAAACGGGTAACATTGTTATACAGGTTGATAATGGTATGGAATGGTATAACATGGCTGATGATGTGAATAAATACGATGAAATCACAAACACAGGCAGAGAAATTATTAATGATGAAGACGAAGAAAAATATCTGAAAGGTTTAGAAGAACACTATCGCGAAGCAGAAGCTTATAACGCAGATAAGCTGAAAGACTTCACAGATAAATATGACATTTCTTTTACATGGGATGAAAATGATATTGAGTATTTTCTCAATACTCATCCGGATGGTAAACTGGAACCTAAAATAAATGTATTAAGCGGTGCAACTATCAAACTGAAGTGCGGCCAAGGTCTTCTTGATTTTATATATGCAGATTTTATAACTCCTACCAAACGATCACTAATGGTTCAAAAAGGGCTTGAATCAATAATCGGTAAGCCTAAAGCTGATACTAAGGTTGAAGATAAGCCCCGGAAAATTTTAAACAAAATCCAATTGGAAGTAGAAGATTGGTATGATTATCAATCTACTATGACATGGATAAATGACATAGCATATCAATCTCTATACTCAGCCATTTGTCCTCCGATTTTGAAAGGAAAATTAACATCACTGAATGCAACCAAATTCTATGGAAACTACATTCTCAGGTTGCAGGATGAGTATAAAAAATTAATTGAATTCTGTTTTGATGAAAGTTTTTATCCTGAAGTTCTCGGAGATTTGATGCCTTATGAGCGATACTATATTTATGGTAATCTTAGCGGACATCCGATTGCAAAAAGGAGAACAGAAAAATTTTCAATAAGCAGAGCTACCGTAGGCAAGCAAAATCCACCTTACACATTGTCTATTGAAACCATACTGGGAAGATTTTCAGCAACAAAGCCTTTAACAGCACAACACGAAGAATTGGCAGCAAAATATAACTATGATCCTGATAAACTGCGAACAATTGTCCAACTGCCACAGACGTTGTATAAGAGATATGAGTTTCGATCAATAAACGATATTCTTGAACTTGAATTTACAAAAATGCTTGAAGAGAATATTCGATTCCGTAAATGTAAACGATGCGGAAAATATTTCATAATGAAAGGAAACTATGATACAAATTACTGTGACAGAATCGAGCCGGGAACAACAAGAACCTGCAAAGATCTCGCGGCACAGGAAAACTATAAAAAGAAAACAGAGGGCAATGAAGCCATCGCCCTCTATCAGAAATATTATAAACGTTATGCGGCAAGAGTAAAAGTCCGTCAGATAAAAGAACCGGATTTTAAAAAGTGGAAATACGAAGCACTTGTCAAAAGAGACGAGTGCTCCGACGGAATTATAACTGTTGCAGAATTTACCGAATGGCTTGAAAGTTGTTTTCCAAATCGAAAGCCAAAAGTATAAATACTGTTTTTTTTAGAAAGAAAAGCCCTCGACATTTCAGTATCAACCGCCGTGTCGAGGGTCTCATTTTGTGTCAATTTATTGACGGAAGCTTCATTGTTTTAACAATGATTGGGCAGGGGTCTGGGGAAATAATTTCCTCAGCAAGCTGTAATGGTATATACCATTGCCTTGCTTGCTAATTCTATTCATAGCAAGCAAGGCATTCCTATTAGGATTGCAACATTTGTGTTAAACACCTGCTTGCCCGTTTGTTTTTTTACAAACATAGCAAGCAATGCATTTGTACACACAAATACGCTTGTTGGTGATTTTTCATCCCCAAGCCCCTTGACCAACACCGGTAAACCGGTGAATCTGAAAACTTACAGTTTTTTAAAATCAGTGAATCTTTATTTTACATTTTGAAACTGATAAACTGGGTTGCCGTCAGCACATTTTTATAATTCTCTGATTCCGCAATCAATATGCAGATAATTGTAAATGCTATCGTAAAACTTTCTGTCTCTGGTCGGATCAATTTCAACATCGTCTCCCTCAGGGACAAATATTATCATTGATTGCCTGGCACGAGTTAGCAGAACTCTATATGCATTAATCAAGTATCTCTGTTGTATTGGCTGATTCCGATGTTGCCATTTTGTCCCGCGGAAATTGTAGTAATCCCAACCTTTAGATGTGCGGCGAAGATCTGCATCCCAGCACACTATACTGTAATCAATTTCAAGCCCTTGAACTTTAAATTCACTTGCGACAACTTCCATTGCATTAGATGAACGAAGATCCTCTTTTGGTGCTAAGAACCAGTTCTCAACATCAATATTTGTTGGAACAAACAAACCATCTGGCTTCAACCTCTGTGCACTACTGCATGCTACTATTCCACATCTTTGACTGCCGCGAACTTTTTTTCTGGTATAATCTTTTGCTTTTTTAATGTCTCTTGTAACATAAATTGGATATTTATCAAAGATATCATTGTATATTTCTTTGGCGATCTCCGAATTTCCGGCAAGCAGATTATCAATTAATTCGCTTTGTCTTTGACTTCTAAACGAGCGTATTCCCGTTGATAAGTGAAGCTCCTTGACTATATGAGCTTTCGGCGAATTAGTTATTAAATCCCGATCGATAGCGTTATCCTCAATTTGTTCAAATATCTTTTCTGAATAGTATAATTCCCAATCATCAAAATCCTCTATTGCAGATCTAAACCATTCATTAATACCAACTTCTCCGTCATATATATCCTGACCAAGCCCAACAAGGCAAATGATAACAGCCCAGTCTTTTCTTCTGTTCATTATTTCGATGAAACATTCGGGCTCACTCATATCAATGTCTTTGCCCATTTTATTCTTAACGAACTTTGTAAGCTGGTTCTTATCCCAACATCTTTGAGCTTCGTCAAAAATCAATACATTCTCAGGCGGTTCATTGTCAGGATGAAGCAGATTATCTTTTCTAAACTGATATGCTGCTTGAATGAAAGCTTGCACAGCTGTTCTGGCGGCCTTTTTATCAATCTTTTCCTTACTGTTTTTTCTCTTTATCGAATTTTCAACAAGAGCCTTTCGAAGGACTGCAACAAGTGGACCATTCCCCGATAAGTAAACAGCTTTTGTGTTGTTTTCTACGCTAAGATTCTTGGAAGCGAGATCCAAACCGACAAGTGTTTTCCCCGCTCCAGGAACTCCGGTAATAAAGCAAATGCACTTTTTGTTGTTGTTTTTTGCATATTCTACTATTTTAGAGACTTCTTCTTCACAAGCGTCAATATCAGCTTGCCCCGCCTCAGAATGAGCAATATCCTCAACTGTGTTGTTTATATATGCTTCAACTGCAGCCTCTATTATTGTTGGAGTTGGGCAATATTGACTGTTATACCATGCGTTGAAGTCGATTTCTTCATCTGAACCATACTTGTTATAAACATCCGTAATACAAGACATCATTGTATCTTTGTTTGCTTTCTGAAGAAAAACTTGCTTGTCTGAATATGCGCCTACCGTATTGTTATAGGCGTCCGCTTCAGTAGCAATAAGGATGGGACAGACATAGAGATTCTCAGATTCTTTGTGAAAATTCTTTAGATCAAGAGCATAATCTTCAGCCTGTTCAGCATCGCGAGCAAGATATTGTGTTATAGTAGTAGGATTTGCCCACTTGAGTGGAAAAACTAAAACCTGACATAAAATACTCCCCATTATATTTATGGCTTTAAATACAATTCTCTATGTAACCGGTACCACTGTTTTCTATCTTGATTTTGATTGTATATACTATAATAATTGGAATTACCAGGGAAAGAATTGTTTGAGAAAGAACGATAGAACTCAATAAATCTACCTCTTTCGCAAACAAAATCCAGCCAATTTATATTGTACCTTATTAGTTGTTCAGAAAAATAGTTTGCGCTTATTTTATCTTGTTTACTTGCAAGAAGGCCTGTGTAGTGTTTAGGGTCACTGTTTGGATGGTTATGAAACCTCATAACCGTTTGGCAATTTAGATTTCTACAGTGTTGAATGATAACGTTTGCATCTATGTTTGGGGCTACTTTAGTTTTATCATATCCTTTATTAGCGTAAATTGAAACAACCATATTATCCCTTACAAATCCAAAAACAACCCATTCGTGTTTTTTCCCTTTTAAAAGATTGGCTACGTAACTGGGAAAATGTAACAGTTCTATATTTGAAGGATAAAACATTCCGGAGGCTTTTAAGTTTGATTTAAACTCTTTGTAAGGAAAAGAGTTGACTTGTTTGAAATTATAATACTTTTTAATATGCTTTTTTCTTCGCTTATTCATCAACCGCTTTATCTCATCTTGGGTTAATGCTTTTTTATATGTCAAACAATAGAATGTAATTTCAAATATAATCCAAACTGCAATTATCAATAATATGAACATATTTCCTCACAATGATTTAAGTCTATAATAACTTGTTATTTTATAATATCATATTTTCTTATACCTTTCAATGATTTATCTCATTAGATTATTGCTATGTAACAAATAGCGTCCAAAAACATATTTGGAAATTATTTCAAATATATTTAAGAAATATTCGAAAAATAATCGCAAATATATTGACACCGGTCTGAAATAATTGTAGAATAGTGTAAAAATAATCAAGAGGTGTATAATATGGCAGAAAGCAAACGTGAAAAATTCGTCCGAATCGCTGAAGCGAGAACAAATAAGACGATATCTATGATTAAACTTTTAGGAAATTGCGCAAACAGATCCACCTATGACTACTCCAAAAGCGATGTAAAAAAAATATTTAGCGCAATTGAAGAAGAGCTAAAACTTGCAAAATCAAAATTTGATGCAGCCGAAGACGGAACATCACAATTTAAACTTTAATGGGAGATAAATATAATGATTGAATGGTATTTTCCTTCTAATGATCACGGAGAAAACAAAGGAATAAACGATTCAGGCGTTGCTACGTTTCGTGGTACGCCTTTGAAATCGTTAGCTCGTGAAATATGCCAAAACTCACTTGATGCTGCTATAGATAAACATGTAACAGTCGAGTTTATTAATTTTGAAATATCCACTTCAAGTATTCCTGGCTCTAATTATTTGAAAGACACATTTGAAAAATGTGCTAAATATTGGGGCGGTCAAAAATCAGAATCAACAAAGAAATTCTTTAATAATGCGATTAAAAGCATATCGTCAGATACAGTCAGCGTATTAAGGATTAGTGACTTTGAAACTAAAGGATTGACCGGCTCAAAAAGAATAGACGATATAAATACTGATTGGATGAGACTAACCAAATCTACCGGTTCTTCAGATAAAAAAGGTCCTGCCGGAGGCTCTTTTGGTATTGGCAAATTTGCCCCATTTGCATGTTCGGATTATTCTACTGTGTTCTATAGCACGGTTGATATAGAAGGCAATAGCGCATACCAGGGAGTATCCCGCTTGGTTACTTTCGAGCGCAATGATGGTGAAACCACACAGGGCATAGGCTATTATGGAAATGAAAAGAACACCCCTGTTTTTGAATCTTTGAATTTAGATCCCAATTTTTCTAGAAATAAAGACGAATACGGAACGGACGTATATGTTTTGGGATATCGTTTTTCCGATAAAGTTGATTGGGAGAGAGATATAGTTATTTCGATTCTAGATAGTTTTCTTGGTGCTATCTGGGGAGAAAAGCTTTCTGTTAGAGTTGGAAACGTTGAGATTAACAAGTCGAATCTTGATACTTTGATTGAAGAATATAATGAAGATTTGCAAGACAATTATGTGACTGAATACTATAAGGTGTTGACCAGTCAGGAAACAAAATGGTTTGAGCAAAACCATTTAGGATTAGGTACAGTTAAACTTGGATACTTGTTAAACGATGAAAGTTTTCATAGAAAAGTTGCCATGATTCGGCAAACAGGAATGAAAATAAAAGACGGTAAAGGCATTAGTGGTTTCATACCGTTTTCAGGTGTTTTGTTCATTGAAGGTGACGATATCAATGAGCGTCTTCGTATGCTTGAAAATCCGGAACATACTGAGTGGCAACCGGAACGTGCTAATAACCCATTTGAAGCAAAACAGCTTATTAAGTCACTTACAGACTATATGAAAAAATGTCTGGAGGAGTTAATTAAACAAGGTTCCCAAGAAGAAATGGATGCTGCTGGTGTGGCTACTTTTATTCCTGACTCATCTGAAGAAGATGATAATAAAGATAAAGAAGAAAACATTTCTGATAATGTTGTTGAGATTGAAAAGAGAGAAGTAAATAGAAGCCGTGAATCGACTACACTTCCAATGAATACAGGTGATGATGAAACTGAAGAGGAGGTGGAGCCTGTAAGCGGAGGAGATGAAACAGATTGGCCACATGATAATCCTTCTGATAATCCTCCGGTTGATCCTCCACGCCCACCCCAACCTTCCAATTATGTTCCTGGTACTGGAAGAAAGATTTCCTCTCCAAAACAAATAAAGCCCAGCAAATTTATGTATATTTGCAACAATCCTGATGAAGGAAAATATATGATAGATTTTATTCCTTCGGCAAATGCAGATTCAGGAGTAATAGAACTGTTCTTGTCAGGCGAAACAGAATCTTTTAAAGCAAATATTATCAGCGCAACACAAATTGGTGGTAACGAATTGAATGTCAACGGAAATGCAATTTCAGGCTTGATATTTAAAAAAGACGAGCATATCAGAATGTCTTTGCAAATAGATTACAAAGACTATTGTTCAATGGAGGTAAGAGCATATGAAAATAAGGCCTAGATACTTTCCATATCCTGTTATTGCAACCAATAATGACTCGTATTTGAACACAACATTTGAAAATGATGTCTTATTTGAACAAAGTGGATACAATATAATATTTACTCTTCAGGCTTCAACAAATAACACTGAAATAAATAAGCTTTTGGAAGAAGGAAAAGTTTCTTTTGTTCATCATATAGAATGTGCTCAGACGTGTTTTAGAAAAGCAATAGTTACAGGTGATGGTTCAGTAGAAGAACTTATTCCTCAAAGTAAGTTAAATGGTATAGTTCAGATTAATTCATTTATTGTTGCCAGAGTTGATTTGACCAGGTATAAAAACAGTGATTTTTCACAAGATTACAAGGGGTTCTCTTTTAGTATAAAAAAAGGGTGTTTATTAGCAATAGGCAAAAGTATAGAAATAGAAATTAGCAAGCAAAAAGATGACCTTGAAAACACTTCGTCGATTTTTTCCGTTTTGCCGCTCATTGATCCAAACGAAACCTTTATTAAAGTTGATACAAGCAACAGTAAGAAGATATTGATTTATTTGCCTTACAAAAGCTATAATATCTACAGGAACTCTAGTTCAAACCTTGAGCTACAAAGTGTAATGCATTCAATGATTATAATACCAGCATTGATGCAAGCTTTTGAAGAACTCAAAGCTTCTCGTAATGACCTATATTTATACTCCGACTGCAGGTGGTTTAATTCATTAAAAAAAGCATGTAAACAGCTCAAAATAAGCCTTGATGAAACAGAACTGGAAAACCTTGATCCATATAAAGCGGCACAGATGCTACTGGATTCTCCTACCGTAAGAGCACTTGATTATTTGATAGGAGGACAGGAAGATGAAGATTAAGTTTATAACTGAAGAAGGACTTTTAACAGCAAAAGGAAATTACTCAACGATTTACAAAGAGGTAATAAAAAAGAGTAATAATATTTGTAATGTTTTAAACGATTCATCCGTAATAAAAGAAAGCTCTATTGAAATAGAGGATTTTTCTTTTGATATGTCTCAAGAAAAAGCGGTTAATACTGACTTGGAAAACATTAGGCGTGTATATAACCACATGAAAGGGTTAAGTGAATCACAAGCTTCTGACGAGAGAATCTGGGTTGCCTTTACATTAAACCAAGGCCTTGATTACATGAAATACAGATGGATGCCTGAAAGTGAGTCGGATAAAATTGACAGATTCTTTTTTAAAACAGCAAATAGCAAGAGACCTTTATTCAGAAACGGTATTGCACGTTTATGGTGGATTGGTTACCATACTTATGATTCCAAGCGAATAAACCCCTACGAATTAACAGAATTTATTTGTAAAGATCAAGACTATATCAATAATCTGCTGGATATTGGATTTGCTAGCAATCCCAAAATAACAAAGGCGGTTATTAGTGCAGTTGTTGATGCGGAAAAGCAAGGAGCTAAAATTAACCGCGAAGTTGTTAGGTCTGTTTCTCAGTATGTTAATTTGCTTGGCGGTATATATATTCTCGATTGTTTATCTTATGATGAGATATATGAGAAAGTTACAAACCATATAGGATTATAGAATAAGGAGGACCGATGTTGGAAACGAACGATAATTTTAGTGTTGACAAATATGATTTTATTTCATACATCGGTCCTAAAGACAATCTTGCAGGATATCAAAAATCGTACAAACTAGTTTTGCTGAAATGTTTAATTGAATGTATTATTCAAGGCGTAGAAACTACAACCGATGAAGTTGTCAAAAGAATAAGGGCATTTTATTTAGACCGTATTAAAAACGGAAAAGAGGCAGATTATTTTGTCGACTCCAGAATAGCTAATATTGAAAGATCTACCAACAATGATGTTTTAGATGTTTTTATCGCACAACCATATAAAGTTATTCATAACAAGGGATATCTTTACATAGGAACAAACAAAAATAACGCAAAAACTTTCTTCTTTCATCCGAATATTTACAATACTATGCGTGTTGAAGAGTGGGAAGATCTACTAGATGTTATTGACAAAAAACTTGTATTATATTTCGAAGAAAGAAATAGGTTTTATCAAATGAGTGAAGAAAAAAACGATAATTCAATCAACGCTGTACAAGATCCAGATATTTCAGTTCTTGATATTGATGAGCTGAGTGTCAGAGCAAAGAATATACTTATGAGAAATGGACTTTTTACATTTGGAATGGTAAAAGCTTATGCTCAAAGTAATGATTTGCTATCCCTTAAAAATATGGGAGAGAAAACTTGTTTAGAAATTAGTGAGCTTTTGCAAAATGGAGTCGATAAAAAAGCGCCTAAGCCGGCGCATGCAATTGAAACACTGTTTCCTGAGAATAGGTTTCATCTATTTGTTGAATATTGTAAAAGAAACAACTTGTTGGTTATCGAAGATTTAGATGGATTTGACTTTGATATATTACTTAAAGAACCAGGATTTGGAATAGGAAAACTAAACTATATCAAAGCTAAATATCAATTTCTGTGCGAGCATATGGATTTTGATGATTTGCCTTCAAGTGATTCTTCAGAAAAGGATAGCCAGGGCAACCACAAAGCGGCTGATACACTTCTGCATATACATGAAACCAACAAGGCCCTCAACATTTCGTTTTTGAGGATTGCTGATATTTCGCCAAAAGATACCTCATCCTTCTATGCTAGCGGCCTAACCACTGTTGGCTCTTTAGAAAGATTATCTGCTACAATAATTGGGCAGATGTTTGGATATGAAAAAGGTAGGAAGATAATAACTAAATTAAAAATATTTGAAAAACCGTTTGTTGAACTTGCTAGACATTACTTGGATGATTTTAAGGACTCTAGAGAATACAATGTCTTTGTTGAAAGAGCAAACAATAAGACATTGCAAGAAATTGCAACAGAAAATAATTTGACCAGAGAACGAGTTAGGCAAATGGAGTCAAAAGCAAAAAGATATTTAACTCCGATGTTTGAAGAAATTGCCAAAATGCAACTGGCGCAATCCGGAGTTGATTATTTGCCGACTCAAGATATTCTTAATCTTTTTGACGATTGTTATGATGCTGCTGTCATTTATGCTCTAAAAGAAAGTGAAGAATTTGAGTATTTGGGTTTTGCTGAACTATTTTTAAAAAAAGCTTATCCCTCTCAAGACACGACAAAAAAATTAAGAGAATTAACAGAGGATTTTATTGGCGAGGGTATTTATTTCTTTGATCATTTGTCAGAACTAGAAAACTTGCTTAATGATTCAGAGTTGGGATTTATATCAGTTGATTCATATCTCAACTATCTAATTGAGTCAAAAGTTTATTTCTATGGAGACTTTGTTTCAGTTCAAAGATTACCTTACGCTAAACTTTGCGCTCAACTTGTTAAAGAGTACTTTGAGAATGGAATAAATCTTTATTCTGAAAATGATATTAATACTTTGAGAAACTTATATTCTCGTGAGTTTGGTAGAGATGATCTTCCAGAACAAAATCGAGCATTAAGTGCCAGATTATCAGAATATCTCATAATGTGCGATAGAGGTAAAGCTAAGTGTATTGAGAATATTCATTATGATTTGGCAGTTATTGAAGAGATAAAGAAGTTTATTGACGAAAGTCCACTGAAGCAACTATATTTTTCTGAAATATATAAAGAATTTGAAGGAATATTATCTTTCACTTCGGACATTAACAATTACAATGGGCTGCACGGCTTGCTATCATTTCTGTACAAAAATGAATATGAATTTTCAAGGGATTGTATAATCAAAAAGAATATTGATGGTCCTGTTTTAAGTTTTGCGGATCGTATGGAAATGCTCATTAAAAAAGCCGGGCGCGCAATGAGCAAAACAGAAATAAGAGAAACACTAAGCGGATACTCAGATATAATGATAGCTAACGCCATATTGAGCTCATCCAATCTATTGCAATGGGATTATAATTACTATAATGTTTTGGCCAACATTTCTGTTTCAGAAGATGAATTGGAAAAGATGCGTAATTGCCTTGATGAACTGTTGCTATATCATGCAGATTACTGTAGTGAGAAACTTATATATAATAGGATTTCAAATGACTTGTCTGATTTTCTTCAAAGAAACAGCATTCAATCATCAGGTAATTTGTTCTATCTGATACAAAAGTGTTTTGGTGATAAATATGTGTTCAGAAGACCGCATATATTCAAGAATCGTGAAACATCAAATATCAGAGAAATAATAATCAATTCCCTAGAATCAGACCATATAATAAAGTATTCTGAATATCAACAACTGACAAAAGAATTTATGTGGTCATATACAACTTCTGATATGATTTTTTCCGGCATTGAAAAAGACTATGTGCGTATTTCTGAAGATGAATACTTGCTTAAAAATGACTTTAATCTAAGCGACGAGAACATACAACAGATTGAAGATACAATTAACAAAATGATAAATGGGAAGTATCTATCAATGATTGGGTTCTACAACTTTGATACTTTTCCTGAGATAAGTTATGAATGGAACACTTTCCTTTTAATTACCATCATAGAAAAATATGATATCAATGCAAGGATTGTTGAACCAGCAATAAGAGATAAAAGATACTGTAAGGACATTATTGTTAGCACGGACTCGGATTTTACTTGTTTAGGTGATATTGTCAAAAGTGTTTTGATTGACAATAAGATTTCTTCTATCGATGAACCAACTCTATTATCTTTACTTATCGTCAATCATTTAGTAGTGAAAGTTTTACCTAAAGAGATTTATGACTATCCAGGATTGAATTATTGTGATGGCTATTTTAATTTGTAAAAAAAGTAGGCAGCCTTCTTGACTGCCTGCTTTTTTTATTCCATTTCGCTGTGTTTTACTGAAAAGTCCATTATGAAATTTTCATCATCTAGCTTTGTAAACTCTACATAGTCCCTTCCATAGTTTTCAAAAGCGGATTTTTTTATTTCTTCACCATCTTGCAAACCGAGACGATTTCGGAAATATCTCCCTATTTCAGCGTTATCATTTGGTGTTGTAATTGCCTTATTATTTGCTTGCTCAACTCGCATTATAAAGCATTCACCATCATCAGTTACAACCGTAAAATATCTTTTATTTAATGGGAAAAAACCGGTTTGTGCAACTTTAGCCGGGAGAGGAATATATGCTTGATTATGGTCTCTATGGGGACGTTGACCCCAATTTAGTCCAGATGATTTTGCAACTTCTCCTGAGTTGCCAATCAAAGGTAGCCGGACTGTTTGAGGAGATTCAGAATCAACAAATGTTGATTCATAACTGTATGTAGGTGGATTGCGATATATTCTAATATAATTTTCAACTTCATTCTCTGTACAGAAAACCGTATTTGAATCCACATCATCAAAATAAGCACTCGCTTCTGATTTGTTACATTCTGAGATGAATTCTCGACAGTCTTGACTAAACCCCTTGAGAGTATAATTGGCAGATCCAGTAAAGGCTTTATATGGCTTTCCTTTCTTATACCAAATGTAGATCTTAGAGTGTTCGGCAGAAGAATTATATGCGTATGAACATTTAAAACTTGAATAGTCAGGACCGTAATTAATTTCTGTAAGTTTCTTAAATCCTGTATGAGCAATAATACTAAGTCCGTCATAAGGACACATTCCGACAATAAGCTGGATTTTTATTGGCGGTAATCCTAAATCGTGAATGTTTTGAATGTGCCATGCAACCATGCTGGGAGAAGCATATGCCGAAATGATTTTAAGCTGATCTGCACCGTCTCGAATGGGTTCTATAAGAACTTTGTTTTCTAAATCCCGATCAAATTGCCATTTTGTATCGGTGTCGTCAGAAGAGATGTATTCATTAGCATTACACTCAATGCTGGGATAATCTATTTGAGCAAATGATTTAAGAACTGCTTCGAATATTATTTTTGCCCCTTCACAGGGAACAGCCATACCTATTTGTTTCCTTACACTTTCTTTGTTACCGTAAAAGATATAAGAATCCGGAAAAGTTTGCAGTCTAGCACGTTCTCTATTGGTTAACGCCCTCGGTTCCGACCAATGATATATATGAGTTCCACCGCCGCCGCTACCCGTAACAGTATATGCGGGTTTGTCAGGATCAAGTCTTTTATATATTTGACTGATTTTTGCTCCTAAGACATTTAACTTGAGATTGTCGGGCAAATCGGCGGTAAAAGCGTTTTCTCCGGGCTTAATATACTTTAGTCTTTCAATTACAGCTAAAGATTGTTTTGTGCGTTCATTGTTTGTTGCGTTTTCGGGGATAGGTGGGTTTTCAATTGCCTCTTTACAAGTCTTTTGCTTGTAGTTTTCAGGAGAAGGTATTTTAAAAACTATATCTTTTAGATCGTTTCTTATTCCGACAATTATTATTCTGTGTCTTGCTTGCGGAATACCATAATCTTCAAACTGATATAAATGTGGATATAAGACGTAACCGGCAGCTTGCATATCAGAAAGAATTTTTGAAAACGCTTTACCTTCATTTGCGTTTTTTAATCCGCCAACATTTTCGGCTAGAAACCATTTGGGTTGAAACCTAATTAGTGCTTGAACACCATAGGTATAAAGTGGTCCATATGTGCCATCAAATCCTTTTTGCTCACCAACAACGCTAAAATCGTTGCATGGGAAGCCAAAAGCCAGAGCATCAATGTTTGATAACGATGAAAAATCTAGTGCTCTAACATCACCTTCTTTTACACTTTCAGGATTATCAGGGCAAATATTGTTCCTATATGTTTCACATGTGTTATGGTCATAATCATTTGCCCATTCGTGAACGATAGAAAAAGATTCCTTTTCATTAGAGACTTTAGCATTTATTGCGCCCCAAGCAATACCGCCGGGACCACAGAATAATTCTCCTAACCTAAAAACCATTATTTCAACTCCTTATGATCCAAAATAAAATCTATCTCGCTTTGAACGTGTGCAAGTTCTTCTTGTGTTAGCAGTTCAATTCTTTTGAGCTGATAGTCTGCTGGGTTATATAAGCCCGCATCTTGAAGAAAAGACATAATCGAAATATCAAGTGCTTTGATAATTTTAAAAACATCTTCAAATGGTTGATGATGATTTTTATCGCTTTCAATTCTTGAAAGTCTTGAATCTGTTATTCCAGTAAGATTCGATAACTCCTTAAGACTCATTTTACGAGCTTCTCGGTATTCTTTGATTATTTTCCCAATAATGACAATCACCCTGATTAATAATAACATATTCGCTGCGATATTGCAACATGTTGCTGCAATATTATAATAGAAAAAACTTTTTATCTGAAATTGTCAGCAGCGGCTCTCGTGATGAGAACCGCTGCCTTCTTATGCTATGGAATTGTTCAGTTTTATTTTGTCTGATATACCGGACAACAGCAATCGGTTTTTGTCCGGTATAATAGACAGTTTTTAACCAACATCTTTCAAATCAAATGTTACGGTCAATTCCGCTCCCAACCCGTTTGCCAGTCTTTTAAGGGTTGCAACAGACGGATTGGCGATTCCTCGCTCGATTTTTGAAATGTCAGCCTGATCAATACCGGTTTTCGCCGACAGTTCTGCCTGCGACATGTTTGCTTTTGCTCTTGCTACAAGGAGAGCATTTGCAACTGTTATGTTTATTGTAATTGAATCTGCCGCAACTGTTATG
>JAILMJ010000049.1 GCA_024692685.1 Clostridia bacterium | reverse complement strand
TGAGAGTGTGCAGGGACTTGATTATTTATGCGCAGGCGGGTTTGTTTTTATCCGAACAGGCCGTGCTTTTTATAAGACTCCGATGAACAGGAAATGAATTTATATCCCGTATTCTCAATTGCCGTTTCAAGGGCCTTTGCGTCGATAGCGTTTTCCGTCAGAAAAGTTGCTTCGCCGTTTTTTCTTGAAGCGGACACCTTCTTTGCGTCCGGGAACGCTTTTCTGATTGTGTCGCTGATATGCGCTTCGCACATACCGCACATCATTCCGTCTATTTTAACTGTAGTTTTAATCATATTGTTTCTCCTTTTATCCGAGTGTGACATCAAGTGTTGTTATTACAGTAAAGCCGAGCGCGAACATCACGACACCGGTGTTAGAATGCTCTCCGTCTGCCATTTCCTCACCAGGTCTCCGAATAATTTCGGCATGGTCACGCCTGTCCGTGTCATATTCACGATAGGTGGTAACCTCAGCATAATCGCCGAATATGCCCGTGGCAAGGCCAACGAGATTTTGTCATACTGCGCTTTGAGATTGTATTCTGCTCAAGGAATAAATACAAACAATGTACGCTCCTGGCAGGGGAATAAATAAAGCTTCTTTTTTTGAGGGTTAATGAGGAATAGCCTTTAAATCGAATATTTAATTATTTGTTTAATTAAATGATTCTTTTGATTTTTTGTTGAGATAATATCAATCACGTGATATAGGATTGTTACATTCGCTGTCGCTGACGGGCTCGAGCCACTCATTACTTGTATCCTCACCGGCTATTTCAATGGCAAGATGCGCAAACCATGAATCTTTCTCGGCTCCGTGCCAGTGCTTCACTTCGGCGGGGATGTTGACAACAGTTCCTTCTGTCATCTCAACCGGAGCTTTGCCCCACTCCTGATACCAGCCTCTGCCGCCCACACATATAAGCATCTGACCTCCACCGTTTTTTGCGTGGTGAATGTGCCAGTTGTTGCGGCAGCCGGGCTCAAAGGTAACATTGTAAATCGGTATCTGTTCGGTTGAAACAGGAGCAAGATAGCTCTTTCCGCTGAAGAATTTGCCATATGGGTTTTCGTTGCCTATGGGGAACATTATCCTGCTTTGAAAACGGTCTTTATCTGTTAAAGCTGTGCTTTCATTCGCCCATACTTCTTTTGCAAGGCGGAATACCGCCCAGCCCTTCGGCCAGCCGGTATACATAGTGCAATGCGTAATAACAGCGGCAATTTCCTCTTTGGTAACTCCGTTGTTTCTGGCGTTTTCAAGATGATATTTAAGCGAGCTGTCTGTAATACCGCTTGCCATGAGAGATACAACTGTAACTATACATTTTGTTTTTGTGTCAATAACGGGCTCATTCCATACCTCGCCGAAAAGCACATCGTCATTGAGATGAGCGAACATAGGCGCAAAATCGCCTAACTGTTCTCTTCCTGCGGTCTGTGTGATTTTTTTGTTCATAGCTATAACCCCTTAATATTATTGCTTTTTCAAGTTGCTATTTGTTTTTTGCCCTTTTTACAGAGCCCGGCAAGCGAATAGCCGCCGATATAATATGTCTTCCCTTTGTCGGTGCACAGACTGAGCAATTCCCGGAGCGTTTCTGAGGCTCCGCCGCCGAAGTCATCTTTGCCGTATACTGCCGGCGCTTTCCACGGCGACAGATCGTAGTTCCAATCATCTGTTCTGACGGCAACAAGGCGAAAGCTCATATTGAAGCGTGCAGTAATTTCGGCAAACTCGTTTTCAATTCCTTCAAGATCGTGATTGTCAACAGGCTGAATCAGCACGACTCGGGATTGAGGATTTCCAAGTTCATATATTTCCATCCTTACAGTTCCCTGCCCATCAGAATCACGCGTTTTTCCTTTTGAAATCCGAAGCGCTCGTAGAATTCAGGCAGAAAAGCTTCTGCCGCGGTGATAAGATGCACTCCGACAATATTCTGCTTATCCAGCTCGGACAGAAGAACCTCCATGAGCTTTTTTGCGATTCCTCTTTTCTGAAATGCCGGATCGACCGCGAGGTCGTTGATTTCAAATGTTCTGCCGTAATGAAAAAGCATGGATGTGCCGAGAATGAATCCGGCAACCCGGCCGTCTATGACGCATTCCAGACCGTATGACTGCTTGGATTCAAGGAGTTCTTTCACATGAACGACAGCGTCCTTCCTGTCCCACGGGTCGTTCCAGGGTTCGCCGGAAAACGCATCGGCATAAATTTCGCCGTAACGGTCCAGATGTTCTGCTGTGCACGGGAAGATAGTCATGATTCGTTATTGTCCTTTCGTCGGAAATTGAGTTTACAAAGCGCGTTCCCTGTTTGCACCGATGGGGCTGTATCGGAAACGGGTTATACGGATTGCGCGGGAGCGACCGGTGTGAATTTTAAGGGAAACCCTGCGATAATCCCGATTTGTTGATTTGATTATATCACATTTTTACAGAGAATTAAATAACCAATTCTGTATTATGCATCAAGCCCGCATCGGTAATTCCGGTGCGGGCGTTTTTCGTTTTATGCGCAAATTGATATTAACCTTTGTTTTCGCGTCAAATCTGATATATTTGCTTTTTCGGTTTTGAAATGCAAAGCAAAAAAAGAACCCCTGCAAGCAGGGATTCTCTTTGTAACCCGTTCGGGTGAAATTAACTTTTTGAGAGCTGTAAAATGCGTTGTTTGCTGCATTTAATTTACAGGCTGTTTATCATTTCAAAACTATTTGCCATACTGATGGCACTGTCCACAAGCATGTCGTAGCTGGCGCTGTCCTCGCTTATGCGGCCGTCCTGTTTACTTTTGTCGGCGGACTCCAGCAAGGGACTGAATATTTTTTCATCAGCTCAGGTTCTCACTCTGACATCTTTTCTCATTATATCTTCAGCTTTTTCAAGTTTAACTAACTCAAGCGCGTAAAGGATATGGTTTACATTGCCTGCACTGATATTTTTAATATCCGCGACACTCTGCCAGACCGTCTCCGGACGAACAACGCTCTTCGGCCTGTAATCGGCCCGCAGTTCATAGTCATAATCAAAGTATTTTGTAGATGTAATTCTATGGGTATTTATATATTCATCCCAGAATTCCATCGGGGATTTGTCACCGAGCAGTTCTTTTCTGGTGCTTTGGCCGTATTTCTCCATAAGAAGATAGTACCAGGTGGATATTTCATCCCTGAGCGCTCTAAGCCCCTCATTTTCGGTCAGCCCGTCAAAACTGACTGGGTTGCCGTAAACAGTATATATCTTCATATCTTTTGACGGATTATGAGGGTCGTTTATATAGTGAATAATAGGATACACTTTGCAGCCGACTTCTGTGGCAATTCTGTAAATTCCGGGCCAGTAATACAGCAGCAGCTTGTTATAAGTCTGATTAAAACACCCTTCGGGAAAAATCAGCAAGTCTTTTCCCATATTCATGGCGGCAACCGCTTTGCCCATTGATGTGTGTTTGCTGTTTTTGTTTTTGCGATTAATAAGTATTACGCCGTTGGCAAATGCCGTAAGTCCGTCGGGTGAGTTAAAAAACTGCGGCAAACTGCCGAACATAATATAGGCGTTTCTTTTTGCCGCCAAAACCGTCGCCAGTGTATCGTCTTTAAACCAGTGATTGCTAGCCCAGATTACCAGCTTTTCGTTTTCATCAAACACGAAATCTTCTGCACCTTCAACAAGGTCACTTCTTTTGACAATGACCTGCTGATTCTGTAAAAATGAAGGGCCGAGTTTCTTAATAACTTTATTAAGAAAAATACGCCTCTTCATTCCCTTTTCCGACAGCACCTCTTCAGGGCTGTCTTTGAAAAGAAAACTCAGCTTGTCGGCGAGAATATAAAAAAGAAATGATGGCTCCTGGTCAGCGGTAATATCTGAAATATCGCTCACATTACTGCCGCATTTTTTGATAATTTTATCAATTTTTTTCAAAACAACACCTCATATCAGTTATTTGCTTAAATTATAAATAAGAGGACAGATAAAGTCAAGTGTTACATTATTGCCGGACTGTTATAAATTCTCACATAGCGAATAAAAAAAGAACCCCTGCAAGCAGGGATTCTCTTTGTAACCCGTTCGGGTGAAATTATCTCTTTGAGAACTGAGGTGCACGGCGGGCGCCTTTGAGACCGTATTTCTTTCTTTCCTTCATTCTGGGGTCTCTGGTAAGGAAGCCTGCTTTCTTGAGAGCAGGACGGAGATTCTCGTCATACTGAAGAAGTGCACGTGCTATACCGTGGCGGACTGCGCCTGCCTGACCGGTAACGCCACCGCCTGCTACGCGGCAAACGATGTCAAATTTCTCTGTGGTATCCGTAAGCTCAAGAGGCTGACGAACGATGAGTTTGAGAGTATCAAGGCCGAAATAATCGTCGATGTCTCTGTCATTGATTGTAATCTTGCCTGTGCCGGCATAAACGCGGACTCTGGCTATTGAACTTTTTCTGCGGCCTGTGCCGTAAAAATAAGGATTGGAATCGTACATTATTCATTGCCTCCCTTTCTTAAAATTCCCAGGTTTCGGGCTTCTGTGCCGTGTGAGGATGCTCAGCACCCTTGACAACACGAAGTCTTCCGAGAGCCTTACGGCCGATAACTGTATCGGGAATCATACCTTTAATCGCCTTGGTAACGGCAAACTCCGGCTTGGCAGCCATAAGAGTGCGGTAATCAACCTCTTTAAGATGGCCGATATATCCGGTATGATGATAATATTTTTTCTGATCAAGTTTTTTGCCGGTCAGGATAACTTTCTCACAGTTGATGATGATTACGTGGTCACCGCAATCAGCGTGGGGGACAAAAGTGGGTTTGTTTTTCCCGCGAAGAAGATTAGCAGCTTCAACAGCGACTTTGCCGAGAGGCTTGCCGGCTGCGTCGATAACGTACCACTTACGGGTGATGTCGCCTGCTTTAGGCATATAAGTAGACATAGCAATTTCCTCCGATAATTATTACAGGGCGGCTGAGTGCGGGCACGGGGCTGCCCGGGACATTATTTGCCTGCCCTTGTTTTGCCTGCATATATTAGCACAAGGTGTACGCTATGTCAATACTTAAATTTTTAATTTTTTAATCTGTTCTTTAAAATCTCTTTTTTTCTCCGTATTTCTCCGTATTTCTCCGTTTTACTGATTTGTGATTTTAATCTTTTTCTGTGAACAATTACCTGTTCTTTATTTTTATTGCTCTTGACTGTGTGAAGTTTGGTATTATAATGGTATCATTCATAAGACATATTGTTTAGGAAGGATGTGGAGAAATGCCATCGGTTTCTTATGCTGTCAGAAAGGCTCTTGCGCTCCTGTTTTCTCTCATTTCGGTTATCGGAAATTCCTTTTCGGGTGAGCCGTATGTTGCGGAAGGCAATGCGCTTCTTATTAATTCTTATACTTACTCCCTTGAAGACGGAATGTGCTTCGGTCAGGGTCTTGCCTGTGACGGTGAGTATTTTTACGGCTTCGGCGCATTTAAAGCTTTTAATTTTAATGCCGTAACCAAAATTGACGCAGATACGGGCGAGATACTCGAAATTAATGAGATGTGTCTGCCTGCTGAAGTGATGCTAAAGGGTTATTCCCATCTCGGAGACGGGTGCATATATTCCGGAAGGCTTTATGTTGCAATGGAGGATTTCGGATTCAGAAATCCTGCTGTAGCTGTTTTTGATTCCGGGACGCTTGAGTTTAAGGATTACTTTCTTGTGCCGGCAGAGGGCAGGGGAAACGGCAGAATACCATGGTGCGCGATAAAGGACGGAATACTCTATTATACTCAGTCAAATGATGTTGACGAAATAAGGATGATTTCACTCGAGGATTATTCTTATGCCGGAGCTGTCAAAATCAATAAAACTTTGTACAAAGTGCAGGGCGGTGAATTTGTCGGCGACAAACTGTATTTGGTGACTAACTCCGAAAAATATGATAAGCCCGTCTATGAAATAGATTTCAATACGGGTGAAGTAAACCTTCTGTTTTCTCACAGCACCAGTAAGACGGATACCGAGGGCGAGGGAATAGCAATTTGTCCTCTTGACAGCGGCGCGGATTTTCATATCCTCGATGTCGGAGCAAATGTCAGAATAAGCAGTTTTAAAAGCGGATTATCAGAATAAAAAAAGCCCCGGACCTCCGATAATAAAAAGGTTCGGGGATTTGATTCTTTTATTGCAGATGGCAGTGAGCGCAGTCTTCGCAGTCCGGAAATTCATCCTTGTCATAGGCAATTCCGTTTTTGTCATAGTAATCCTTTACTGCCTTCTTTATTGCTTCTTCGGCAAGCACGGAGCAGTGCAGTTTGTGCGGCGGCAAGCCGTCAAGCGCCTCGGTTACGGCCTTATTGGTCAGCTTGACAGCTTCGCTTATCGGCTTTCCCTTGATGAGTTCCGTTGCCATTGAGCTGGAGGCGATTGCGCTTCCGCAGCCGAAAGTTTCAAATTTCACATCGGTAATTACATCATTTTCGATTTTGAGATAAATTTTCATTATATCTCCGCAAACCGGATTCCCGACTTCACCGACTCCGTCTGCGTTTTCAAGTATTCCGACATTTCTGGGGTTTCTGAAATGGTCCATTACCTTTTCGCTGTATAAAGCCATACTCTCACCTCCGTTTTTCGAAAACGTGCGGGCGTTTTCCGTTGACAAGATCACGCCAGAACGGGGACATATTTCTGAGGCGTTCTATAACATCTGTGACGGATTCGATAATTGTGTCGATGTCTTTTTCACTGAATTTGTCGTCTATCGTCAGCCTCAGCGAGCCGTGAGCGACTTCGTGCGGTCTGCCTATTGCGAGCAAAACGTGGCTCGGATCAAGAGAGCCGGAAGTGCATGCTGAGCCGGATGAAGCGCAGATACCTTTGTCGTCAAGCAGCAAAAGGAGGGATTCTCCTTCAATTCCCTCAAAACAGAAACTGACATTTCCGGGCAATCTGTTATGTCTGTCACCGTTGAGCTCGGAGTAAGGTATTTTTTCAAGCCCTTCAATAAGTCTGTCTCTGAGTTCAGCCGTTTTGGCGGAATTGCTTTCTATGTTGTTACAGTTTTCGTTGAAAGCTGATGCCATTCCGACTATTGCAGGCACATTTTCGGTGCCTGCTCTTTTTCCGTGTTCCTGGGCTCCGCCGAAAATCAGATTTTCCGGCCTTATCCCTTTTTTGACATACAGCACTCCGGCGCCTTTTGGTCCGTTGAATTTGTGAGCGGAAAGCGAAAGCATATCGATGTTTTGCTCTTTAACATTTATTTTCAGATGACCCGCCGCCTGAACGGCATCGGTATGAAAAATCACACCCTTTTCCCTGCAGACATTTCCTATTTCGGATATCGGCTGGATTGTGCCTATTTCATTATTGGCATACATAACAGTTACCAGACAGGTGTCATCGCGTATGGCGTCTCTGACCTGACTAGCGGAAACAATACCGTTTGAGTGAACATCAAGCAGGGTGATTTCAAAGCCCTGTTTTTTCAGGTTCTCAAGGGTGTGAAGGACTGCGTGATGTTCAAAAGCGGTTGATATTATATGCTTTTTGTTGTTCTTTTCACCAAGACGAGCGGCGGTGATTATTGCCTGATTGTCTGATTCGCTGCCACCGGACGTAAAATAGATTTCGTCAGCTCTGCAACCGAGGTTTTTTGCCATGGTTTCCCTCGATTCTTCAAGGGCTTCCTTGCTTTTCTGACCGAAGGCGTAAAGGCTTGAGGCGTTTCCGAAATTCTTTTCAAGGTAAGGCAGCATCGCATTAAGCGCAGTTTTGCTCAGCATTGTTGTTGCGGCGTTGTCTGCGTATATCATAATTTACCTCTTTTCAGTCGGCAAATAGCGGAGTTGAAAGGTATCTGTCACCTGTATCGGGTAAAAGAACAACAATGTTCTTACCTTTGTTTTCTTCACGGCCGGCAACCTGAATTGCCGCCCATAAAGCGGCGCCGGATGAAATGCCGACAAGTACGCCTTCAAGCTTTCCGATCTTTTTGCCTGTTGCAAAGGCGTCATCATTTTCCACCGTGATTATCTCATCGTAAATATCCGTGTTAAGTGTATCGGGCACAAAACCTGCGCCTATACCCTGAATTTTATGAGGACCTGCCTGTCCCTTTGACAGAACAGGGGAAGTGGCGGGCTCAACGGCAATAATCTTGACATCGGGATTTTTCTCTTTGAGATATTCACCGACACCTGACAGCGTGCCTCCGGTTCCTACTCCGGCCACAAATATGTCAACTTTACCGTCAGTATCATTCCAGATTTCAGGACCGGTTGTTGCTCTGTGGATTGCCGGATTTGCGGGATTTACAAATTGACCCGGTATGAAACTTCCGGGGGTTGCGGCGGCAAGTTCATTTGCCTTGGCGATTGCGCCCTTCATTCCGGCAGCGCCGTCTGTGAGGACAAGCTCGGCACCGTATGCCTTCATAATCTGACGTCTTTCGACGCTCATCGTTTCGGGCATTACAATAATGATTTTGTAGCCGCGAGAGGCCGCAACGCTCGCAAGGCCGATACCGGTATTTCCGGATGTCGGTTCGATTATTACCGAGCCGGGCTTTAATGCGCCTCGCTTCTCGGCATCATCTATCATTGCCTTGGCAATTCTGTCTTTTACAGAACCTGCGGGGTTAAAATACTCAAGTTTTGCGAGTATATTAGCTCCGGTATTCTCCGACTTTTCAATGTGTGTCAGTTCGAGCAGGGGAGTGTTACCTATTAATTCGTCGGCTGATTTGTAGATTTTGTTCATATTGAATTCTCCTTTATACCGATTAAACCTACCAAGTTAGTAGGTTTAGCAAATATTAGCATATTTTTTTGTGTTTGTCAAGAACTTTTTAAGGTGATTTTATACCTGCCTGACGGAACTTTACCGGACTTTATATCACCGGCAATAGCTTATATTCTTTTCATATAATATGATGCCGGGAGTTGCGGATTCTGCCTTTATAAAAATAATTTTACTAAATCATTGACTTTTTAAGTTGTTTTGTATTATAATACGTAACCTAAGGGCTTGGGGGTATTGCGCCCTGTGCCCGGTTTAAACGTAATCAAGGGAATATTTGCCGGGCAGGATGCTTGCTTATCATTCCCATATCCGGCGGAACGGGTAGCTGTCGGATTTGATTCCTTAACTTAACAGTGAACGGAGGTAAAGAATATGAAAAGAACTTATCAGCCCAAAAAGCGTCATCGCAAGATGGAGCACGGTTTCCGTAAAAGAATGTCTGACAGAAACGGTCGTAAGGTTCTTGCCCGCCGCAGAGCAAAGGGCAGAAAGCAACTCTCTTATTAATCGTCCGATATGACCGGGATAGTAACCCTGAAACAAAACACTGAATTCCGCCATACTTACGGCAGAGGTAAAAGCTGTGTTTCACCTTTACTTGTCACTTATGCAGTCAGGTCCAAGCAGCCTTATTGCAGGATAGGTATTACAACCTCAAAAAAACTTGGAAACGCAGTTGAGAGAAACAGATGCCGCCGAATTATCCGCGCGGCCTTTTCCGTTGTTATGTCTGAGTGTGATAACGGCTGGGATTTGGTGTTTGTAGCAAGGTTCAGAACCAAACAGGTAAAAGCTCAGGATATCGCCGCTGTTATGCGAAACCAGCTTTCGCAGCTCGGCGTTATTACCGAAGAATGAGGTTTTCAGATTATGAAAAAGGTACTTCTTGCCCTGATCCGTTTTTACCGTCGCAGAATTTCACCGCATTTACCGCCTATGTGCAGGTATTACCCGACTTGTTCGCAGTATGCGATTGAAGCCCTTGAAACTCACGGAGTTTTTATCGGTGTGTTGCTTACGATTAAAAGGCTGTTAAAGTGCAATATCTTATTTCCCGGCGGATATGATCCGGTACCGCCAAAGAAACACAAGCACTCGGAGGGAAAATAATTGGAATCTCTTTATCAAATCCTCGGCATACCTTTCGGCTGGTTGCTTTATGCTTTATTCCGTATGGGTATCCACAACTATGCAGCCCTTATAGTCATAATCACCCTTGTCACAAGGATAATTATGATTCCTTCTTCTATAGCTCAACAGAAGGGTATGGCCAAAACCCAGCGTATTCAGTCCAAAATACGCAAGATTCAGCAGAAATATGCCGGAGATCAGAAGAAAATCCAAGAAGAAACCCAGAATCTCTATCAAAGAGAAGGATATAATCCTATGGGCTCAGGCTGTGCGCCTATGGTTGTTCAGTTTATCCTTCTTTTCGGGCTCATCGGTGTTATTTATTATCCTTTGAGCAATTTTCTTCATATCAGCGAGGCAGAGGTTGCCGCACTTAAAGAAGCGGTAAAAGCTTTGGGAGCTTCCGTTAAGTTTGACAGACTCCTCGAGCTTGAAGTTTTCAAACATATCGATACTCTTGCCGAGAACGGTGTGAAAGGTGTTTCTCCCGAAACATTGGCTCTTATCAAGCAGGTCGGTTTTAAAATCGGCCCCATTTCCCTTGGAGATGTACCAAAAGAGAACGGAGTGGGTATTATTTGGATAATTCCCGTACTTTCATTCCTCTCAACTATCGGTTCCAGTATTTATTCGATGATTAAACAGAAGCAGTCCGGCACCGGCGGCGGCCAGATGGGCAAGTCAATGGGCTGTATGACAGTATTTATGGCTGCTATCTCTCTTATGTTCGTTGTTCAGTATCCCGTAGGTATAGGCGTTTACTGGATAGCATCAAGTGTATTTGCTCTTATCAGCAGCGTCATCATCGGTCAGATTTATACACCTAAAAAGATGCTTGCAAAATTGATGGTTGACGAAACCATAGAACGCCGCTCAAGAGAGAACAATATTAAATTTGCAGTCAACAACAAAGAAGAAAAGTAGTTCAGGTGGTGAAACTCTTGATTAAAGAAGCAATAGGCACCGGTGCTTCAATTGAGGAGGCAAAGACAGCCGCTCTGGAGGCTCTTAATGCTCCCGAAGTTGTTGAAGAAGTAAAGATCGATGTCATAGATTTAGGTAAAAAGAAAACCCTCGGTATTTTCGGCGGCTCACCCGCAAAGGTCAGAGCTTACTATGAAGTCGAGGATGACAGATTCTCAGGGGTCAGAGAATATATAATGTCCATTATCGGTTATCTCGGTATTGAAAAGGCTGATATTAAAACAACAGCAACTGATGATTCTGTTTCCGTCAATATCTCCTGCGGTGATGATTACGGTTCGGTTATAGGCAGACGCGGTGAAACTCTCGATGCCATTCAGTACCTTGTCCGCCTCTTTATTAACAGAGACTATCCCGAGTATAAACACATTTCTCTCAATGTCGGCAATTACAGAGAAAAGAGGGAGGCTACCCTCAAATCCCTTGCAAAGAAGAATGCCGCCAGAGTCAGAAAGTACGGACGCAGCGTGGTCCTCGAGCCCATGAATCCCTATGAGCGCAGAATCATACATACAACAATTCAGGAAGTTGAAGGCGTTACCTCTCATTCCGTGGGCAGCGATGAAAGCAGAAAAGTTGTCATTGCCCTTGCAGACGGTGTTAAGCCTACAAACGGTTCCGGTTATCAGAATAAGGGTCGCAGCGACGGTCGCGGAAGACACGGTCAGGGCAAAAAATATGACAGCTCTGCAGCTTCTGCTCCCTCAAGAGAGCCG
>JAILMJ010000039.1 GCA_024692685.1 Clostridia bacterium | reverse complement strand
TACCTATGATTTTAATCCGGCTTCATTTCTACTAGCGCGTTTTTGTACTTCCATCCAATGGAAATTTCCCGGATGACCAAACACCGGCTGTAAAAAAACCGAGAGCAAAACGGTACAAAAACCCCGATACGGTATCGGTGATTTTTTGCCCAAAACAGCCACTCTCGAAAAAATCTACATTTTTAAGGAGAACATTTTATGCCCAGAAAACAAAAAGAGGTTCATCTCTTCTGGCCACTCGGCGATGATGAGATTCAGGTCGAAAGCGATGACAAAAAACTCAACCAAAAGATTCTCGAACTCAGAGAAGCAAAGCCGGAGGCGGCAGTCATTATTGACGATGACGACGCTCCGGCTTTTTTACGTGCCGCTGTAAAAACGGAATACATTACCGTTTCAGTTCGCAAAACGGCAAGTAAGATTACCGATGCCCAGAAAAAGGCTCGCTCCGAGATCGGGAGAAAAACAACAAATCTTATCTACAAAGGAGAGAAACCAAAATGATTGATTATCAAAAACTAAAAGAAAAAGTCTCTGTAAGAGACTACGCCGAAAGTATCGGCTATGAAATCTCCGGCAACGGTATGATCCGCTGCCCGTTTCACAATGACAGAACTCCGTCAATGAAGATTGATGAGAGTCACTATCACTGCTTCGGCTGCGGAGCGCACGGCGATGTTATCGGTTTTGTCGCAGAGCTGAACGGCATCAGCAACAGCGCCGCCGCAAAAAGGATCATGGATGAATTCGGACTCGACAGCGATGATTATTCCCGTTCCGATAATCCGCCGCCGGCAAAGAAGAAAGAGTCGCTCAGGGAATGGCGCAACAATACCGTTGCCTATTACATTTATCTTGAAAAAGCCATGAAAAAGTGTATAGACGAGTATAAGCCAAAAGAGAGTGACGAAACGCTTCATCCGATGTTTGCTTATTCGGTAAAGAATATAGGGTACATCGGGTATATCATCGACTGCCTTATGGACTGTATGACTGACGATGAAATCCTCAGGGTGAAAGGGATGATAGAAGACAATGGATGAAAATGAAAACTTAAGACCCGATGTTTCCTGGCTGCTGGAAAAAGGGAAGATTGATGAGGATGCCTTCTGCAAGATCTTTGTTGAGAGGCATCCTTTAATTTGTATCAACGGAGTCTTCTATGATTATGACGGTGTTATCACTGACGAGAGCGTGCTCGCCGCCGAAATAAACTCCATAATCAGTGAGTTTGTGAAAACATCACTTTCCATGAAGATTAAAAACATTATGGAACTGCTCCGTATATACTGCCGCAGCGATGCCCTGCCTCTCTATGAAGATAGAATCTTTATGAAAAACGGAACTCTCTACCTTGACGGCCGTTTTGAAGAGGAAAAGTGTTTTTGCATGAACAGGCTCAATATCAATTATAGCATCGAACACAAAAGCTGTCCGGTATGGCTCAAATTCATAGACGAACTCTTTTATGAGGAAGATATTCCCGCCGTCCAGGAATATCTCGGCTATCTGCTGATTCCCTCCACAAGAGGTCAGAAGATGATGATTATCAAGGGTGAAGGCGGAGAAGGCAAATCAAGAATAGGCATAGTGCTCAAAAAGATATTCGGCGCGAGTCTCTACACGGGAAGCCTTCAGAAGGTGGAAAACAGTCCGTTCGCGAGAGCATGTCTTGAGGATATGCTTGTATTTCTTGATGACGATTTAAAGCTCGGTGCTCTGCCCGACACCAATTATATCAAATCCATAGTAACTGCCGAAGAGGAAATGGATGTTGAGAAGAAGGGAAAACAGAGTTATCAGAGCAGAATTTATTCGAGGCTGCTCGCTTTCGGCAACGGTTTTCTTGTTTCGCTCTATGACCGCAGTATGGGTTTCTTCAGGCGACAGCTGATTATCTCGACAAAGCCTGTGCCCGAGGACAGAGTCAACGATCCGTTCCTCGCCGACAAGATGTGCGAGGAAGCGGAACAGATATTCTGGTGGATGCTCGCGGGACTCTGGCGGCTCATCAAAAATAACTACCGGTTCACCGAGAGCGAGAGAAGTATCGCCAACCGTGAGGAAGCGATGAAGCAGGGCAGCAACTATGAGGACTTCGCCGAGTCCGAAGGGTACATCGAATTTGCTCCCGATTATGTAATCACGTCCCAGATGCTGGTCGAGATATATAAAGTATGGTGTCACGAAAACGGAGCGAAGCTCGGCAACACGCAGTCCATGCTCACATTCTTCAAGAATAACTCCGGCAAATACGGCATAACTCCCAGTAACAAGATAAAAATCAAGGGAGAAACCCGTAAAGTAAGGGGCTTCAAGGGCATGAGACCGTGCTTCACGAGATATCCTAGCGGAAACGCGGGCCTCGGTCCCGTCGCTTACAGCACCAATGTAACCATTGAGGACACGAGCTATGACGATGATTAAAAATTTTCACACGGACTTAAGAATCGGATGTACCGGTGTACCCGAAGGTGGGACACCGGTACATCCGTTTTCGAACTCCAGTCAATATTTTTTAAGGAGATGATTTTATGGCAAAATACGCGATAATGCGCTTTATGAAACTTAAGGCGGCTGGATGTGGCGGTATCGAAGCTCACAACGAAAGAACCAAATCGGAATACAAGTCAAATCCCGATATTAAGAAGGAAAAGAGCAAAGATAATGTGCATCTTGTTAAGCCTGCCGACACTTACAGAAACCTCTGCAAAGCGCTGATTGAGAAATTCGGGTGCCGTACCAGGAAGGACAGCGTATATATGGTTGAAACCGTAATAACGGCGAGCCCGGACTTTTTCACAAAGATGAGCAAGAAGGACACCGACAGATTCTTCGAGCGGGCGCTGGACTTTTACAAAAAGAAGGTCGGCGCTGACAGAATCATATCCGCTGTAATTCATTACGATGAAAAAACGCCGCATATGCATCTTGATTTCTGCCCGATTACCAAAGACGGCAGGCTTTGCGCCAAAGAGATTATCGGCAACAAAAAGGATCTCATCAAGTGGCAGGATGAATACCACAAATATATGAGCGCCGAGTTTGCCGAACTCAACAGAGGCAAGAGCAGCGATGTCACCGGCAGAACCTACATTCCCACTCAGCTTTTCAAGAAGGGTATCAATCTTTCGAAGAAACATAAAAAGATTATCGACTGCATTGATTCACTTTCCGTCTTCAATATGAAGGAAAAGAAAGCGGAACTCGAAAAGCTTATCAAAAAGTATGAAAAGGAATACAAGGAATATGCCTCCGAGGTCAAGGTTTATGCCGATTCATTTGACACTTTGAAAAAGGAAAACAATAAGCTTCAGAACGACAGCAAAATCAGCATGGAAACCAGGCTTCAGATGGGTAAACAGAGAGTGGAATATGAGGAGGCCATGAAGGTACTCAAAAATATTCCCGAAGATGTCATAAGACGGTATAACTACAAGTCCGAGCAGATTCATTCAATGCCGGAGAGAGGAGGATAAGATGAATAACTCTGATTGTTTCAGAGAGTATCCCGATATTTTGACCATCGAGCAGTTAATGGAAATGCTTCATATCGGCAGAAACTCCGCATACTCAATGCTTAAGGACGGCCTTATTAAAACAATCAAGGTCGGTAAAAAATATATTATTCCTAAGAAAAGCGTAATCGAATTTATCGAAACAGCTTGCTGAATGAAATGAATATACTTGAAAAACGGTCACTCCATATAATATAATAGTTATATGGAGTGATTATCGTAATCAAAGGAGGTTTTAGAATAATTGATTACAGGTAATCTTCAGAAAAAGCACGGCAAATATTATGCTGTGTTGAATTTGAAGGATGAGAACGGAAAAAGATACCAGAAATGGATCAGCACGGGTATTACTCTTAAGGGTAAAAAACGCGAAGCCGAAGAATTTCTTGCTGAACAGATAAAAAAATTCAGCGATACCAAGGTGCGCAGGGACAGCATCGATGTCGCAGCCTATTTTGAAGAGTGGCTCGAAACAGCCGACCGCGATATAAGGCAGAACACATACCGCGGTTACCGCAGAAATATGGAAAACCATATTATTCCTTATTTCAAAGAGCACAAAATCAAATTAGACGAATTGACCGCGATGGACCTTGAGGATTATTACTATTCCAAGCTGAGACCCGAATCAAATCTTGTAACTGGTTCCGCTCTTTCTCCGACAACCATCCGTCATCATCATCAGAATATCAGCAGAGCTCTTTCCGACGCTGCGAGGAAGGGACTGATCCCGGCAAATCCTGCCGCGGCGGCAAGACTGCCGAAGCAGGAAAAGTTCAAACCCGAATTCTGCAACGCGGAACAGATTGACCAGCTGCTTGTTCTGTTTGAAAACAATCCCGTCGAGCTTCCCGTAAGACTCAGCGCAATTTACGGATTCAGAAGAAGCGAGGTTCTTGGGCTGAAATGGAAATGTGTTGATTTTGTAAACCGTACAATTACAATCAGCGAAACACTTCAGCAGCATGTCGGAGGGAACTACACCGACACAACCAAAACCGAAAGCAGTTACCGCACGCTTCCGATGACTGAAAAAGCGTATGATCTTTTGAAGAATCAGATTGCATTGCAATCCCAGCGCAGAGAATTGCTCGGGAACTACTACATTGAAAATGATTATGTATGTACAATGCCTGACGGAGAAGTAATCAGCCCCAACTATCTGACACGCATATTTCATTCAATTGTCGAACACAGCACACTGCCTCATATCCGCTTTCATGATTTAAGGCATTCAGCGGCGAGTAATCTTCTTAACGCAGGCTTCTCAGTGGTTCAGGTTCAGGAGTGGCTCGGTCACAGCAGCGCAGAAACTACGCTGAGATATTACGGACATGTCGATAAATCATCGAAAAAAGCAATCGCTGATGCCCTGAATATACTTGACAGGCAAAAAGACGCTGAAAAAGAAATTTTGACAGATAACCTGGCAAAAGAAAACAGCAGCGTCAGGCTCAGGGAAGATCCGACAGGGAATAATGAAACAGGGGCTCAGATAACACGAAATAAAATCGTGCAACTGAACCCCAACACAGCGTAATTATTTATGCGGCTTTGAAAAAGTGTTAGACAAGTGTTAGACAAACCCCCAAAAAGTGTTAGACAAAAATAAATGAGGGAAAATGCAAATCCCGAAAGCCTTATTTTTCAAGGCTTTCGGGACACGATTGGCAGGGGCAGAAGGACTTGAACCCTCGGCACGCGGTTTTGGAGACCGCTGCTCTACCAACTGAGCTATACCCCTGCGAATGGTGGGCCATCAGGGACTCGAACCCCGGACCATTCGGTTATGAGCCGAGTGCTCTAACCAACTGAGCTAATGGCCCTTATTCACAGCGGAATACATAATATCAAAACTTTGGCGGTTTGTCAAGAGATTTTTGACTCCGCCGGATTATGCATCCCGTTTTTGCATAAATAAGGCGGCAAAGAAATCTTTGCCGCCCCGGTTAATTACGCTTTGAGTATTACTTGATGAATAATACCACGAGGGTCGCGATAAGCGAAAGCACAAAGAAAATAACAGCAAGAACCTTTGTTATCTTGACAAGCTTCTCTTCCATGGTTCTTCCCTTGTTCTTGCCGAAAAAGGTCTCGGCTCCGCCGGCGATAGCGCCCGACAGACCGTCTGAGCGGCCTTCCTGCATAAGAACTATTGTAACGAGAGCAATAGAAGTAACAACGAGAATTGCTCCGATAAGAATTTCATACCACTGCATTGGTTAAACCTCCGTTAGATTTTGTACTGAAGGATAATAACATATATAAACAATAATTTCAAGAGTTTTTTTGAAATA
>JAILMJ010000114.1 GCA_024692685.1 Clostridia bacterium | reverse complement strand
ATCACTAACGCCGATTTTCCCGGCAAGCTGCTGCTGAGTCATATTTCCGCCTTCACGCAGGCGTTTGATCATTGAGCCTGTCACATACTGATTCATAACCGTCAGTCCTCCTTTTTCATCAGCATACCACGCGAAAGCCCGAAAAACAACCTACGCTTTGTAGACAATACGGTTTGAGACCCCTATGAAATTACACTGCTCTCAAACATACATAGACTCCGCAATCTGTGCTGCGGAGTTTGAGACCCCTATGAAATTACACTGCTCTCAAACTCGTCAAGGTCCTGGATGCGGAGAGCCTCGTTTGAGACCCCTATGAAATTACACTGCTCTCAAACAAGTATACCGATTATATCGAATATCAGCAGGTTTGAGACCCCTATGAAATTACACTGCTCTCAAACGTTCATAATAATATAACTGGTTCTGTTTCGGTTTGAGACCCCTATGAAATTGCACTGCTCTCAAACAAGTGTTTACCCAGTGTTAGACTCGTTTCAGTTTGAGACCCCTATGAAATTACACTGCTCTCAAACTTCTCGCTCCAAGTGAAAACAACTTTATTCAGTTTGAGACCCCTATGAAATTACACTGCTCTCAAACATATACTGCGCCTCAGCCTCGCAGATGTTGTTTGAGACCCCTATGAAATTACACTGCTCTCAAACCGTCATCCTTTTGAGCGTGAGAGTTCTGTAGTTTGAGACCCCTATGAAATTACACTGCTCTCAAACGGGCGGAACATAAGCTGTCCAGCCGTCCTGTTTGAGACCCCTATAAAATTACACTGCTCTCAAACACAGTCCGACTACCGAATGAAGAACCCTTAGTTTGAGACCCCTATGAAATTACACTGCTCTCAAACTTTGCGGACAGTCCGTTTTCCGTAGGCCTCGTTTGAGACCCCTATGAAATTACATTGCTCTCAAACCCGGCTCATATCAGTTCAAGCAAATTGTCGGATTTTTTCTCCCATAAGCCGGAAACCGAAGAATCAATTATACGAACATCAGAGCAGTCTTTAATCCAACCGGAAAGATAAAGTGATTTTCGGCATGTTGCAGACCTTGAAGAAAGACCCAACAGTTTTAAATCTATGCCCGAACTTCCGCAGCGAGTGAAAATGCTATGAATTTGGATTAAAACCTTTGCCTGTTCAATTTCAGTTAAGCTGATAAATTTTGATTCCGCCTTTTCCAGTTCATCGGCCATACTGCCTATACCGGGAGTTTTGGAATAAATACTGTTTCTGAGTCTTTCGACATATCTCCTGTAAAGATTCAAATTGCTTTCTGAATTAATATTATCATATTCTGCACTAAATACATAATTGTTGTATTTTCCGGATTTTTCAATTAACCGTTCAATTTTTTTAAGATAATATGCATCGTCGCTTGATCCGGCAAATTGAGTTATTACGGATAAAGGAATTCTTCCGTCTTTAAAGGACCCTCCGTTAACAACAACTCTCAAGCCGTCTATGCTGAGGACGGTGTTTATTTTTATCTTGCGGCGATTTAACAGAAATTCAACATCAGAAACGGTTTTACCTTTAACAGAAAAAATCTCTTCGACTATATACTTTTCGGCAAAACCGGGTTTAGAATCAAAATCATTTGCGAGGAGATGCGGAACAGGGAAGAAGATTGTTTCATGCTTTTTGCCTGCCTTATATTTAACAAGCAGAAGGTATTCGGGATTTACACCGCTGTAACCACCGTATTTTTCGGTCGGCATATCTTTCTTGAGAGGAACAAGACCGCCGGTAGCGCATAGTGGATTTTGATTGAAAAATCCGCCTTTTTTAAAGAACGCAAATTTTGTAAAGTGGGCAGTGTTTTTAACCGCCGTTGCCTTGACCTTCGCAAGCATATTTTCCCCGTCCCAGACTGTTTCGCCACCGCAAACAACCGGATGAGTGAATATTGTCTTCGTTTTTAAACTGTAAACGGAGTTAACGCTGAACCACCTGCGGGTGAATTTCATATTGTAAACATTTCCGGTCACAATATTAAGATATGCGTCAACCGCGTGATGAAGGTCGTTGAAACTGCGTGATTTCAGCAAATCAAACTCCTGACGGAATTCAGACGCAAGCCTCGCCTTGCAGTAAACAATCTCTGTTTCGGGATATTTCTCTTTCAGCAAGGTCGCAATAACCTTTGTTGACTGAGATGTTTCTGTAAGCTGTCTGTTAATAAAACCGTATTTCTCGTCATCGGTAAACGGCGTTGCTCTGACAAGGCGCTTATATTTTTCTTCGCTTATAAGGCCGACTTCCTTAAGATAATCCCAGTAGCCCTTCATTTTGTGTCTGACTTCATCGCGAATCGGATAATTATCGCTTTTCTGTCCGTTTTCCTCCGAAGTGACGAGGACTTTGTTGTTTATGATACTGTCGTCTTTAACAAACGCCTGCGGATAAATATGGTCTGTATCATATTCTTTTGAACCGAGGTTCTCAAGAGGAATCGCTTCACCCGAATACATACATTTGCCGAGCTGCATATAGTAAAGGAAAAGCTTGTCGCCTTGAAGCTTGCTGTCGGCATAGTCGCCCATAGCCTCAAGCTGTTCTTTCAGAATGCGCACATCTTCATCTCTGCACTTTTCATAAAGCTCAAGAATCTGTTGCTTCCTCGTTTTTGTTCGCTTTCCTCTCTGCTCTTCCGTCGCGCCCCTTGTCATTTCCACAAATATTTTCTCGGGAACACCGAACGCCTTGGTAACATCCTTGATAATTGCAAGAGTTCTGTAAACGGGACGGCGGACGGCATTGGAAACATACATCTCATCCAGGCGTTCGTTAAGATTGGATTTATGCTCCGAATAATAATCCTTGCGGAAATCATCTATTACCGACTTGAATGTATATTTTTCTTCATCGGCAATAATTTCCATAAGATTATTTTGAGTATTCCACATTGCCGAAATTACAGTGGTCACTTCGCCTGTTGAAAGGTCAATGCCTTCTATGCCATCAAGGAAGCGGCGTGAGAGTCTGCCGAAATCTTTGATTTTTACTGAGCAGATATATTTTCTGTCAACATCGCTTATACCGGGATAATTCTTTTCAAGCCATTTTGAAAGGCGGGATTTGTCCTCGGCATAAGAAGCTCTTTCGATAATCTTTTCCACATCAGATTCAGACAGACTGCCGGATTCCATAAGATTTCTGAACGCAATCTGCGGTGCGAGATTTGAATTGATACTAATGTCAATTCCCGTTATTGAATCCTCTTCGCCTTTTGCTATTACACCGTTTTTAATAAGATAATCGGCAAGGTATCTGCGGGTAACTTTCTTTTTAACAGAGAATACGTTATTGTAAATATCCTGCTTGAGGTCAACCGATATTCTTTCGTCGTTAATTCTGATATTATTTATTTCATTAAGGACGGTAAACTTATGATAAAGCAGAGAATCTTTGGGGAGAACATCTTCGCCCGGAAGATAAGTGCATTTGTTGGTCATCTTTTTGATGAAATTATTCTCGCTCTCATCAAGGTCAACCATTTCATTGAAATTCCACGGGTAGATTTTCCCCGCTTTTCTCACAATCCACGCTTTATCGGAGTCTTTATTCAGCGGGCCTACAAAATACGGAATGCGGAAAAGGAAAACCGACTCGATTTTTTCGGAAACGGATATGCCGTTTTCATCCTTATCTTTAAGGAAAGGCAGATAGTTTTCGGCGTTTTTAAGTATCGCATTCAGCTCATACCAATAAAGCTGATGCGGGATTACTCGGTTATCGGTATCCTTTTGCTTGGGTAAAAATGAGCGGAGTTCAAGACGGGCAATCATATCATCAAATTTTGGCTTGTCACCGTCATCAACAGAAACAGCCTTGACTATGCCGTTTATGTATTTCGAAAAATCTTCTTTATTTGCCTTTTTGCCTATGCCCGAAGTGTCGCCGTAATTTGTATGGTAAGAATATGCAACATAGTTGTCTTTTCTTATATTGCGGAAGATCTCATCATACTTTTCGGGTATGTATTTTTTGATAAAGTATTTAAGGAACGCAAGGTCTTTTTTATGCTGCTCATATATTCCGACTTTTGCTTCGGAAACACTTGCCGAATCTCCAAGAACATCAACAAGAACAGACCAGTCATATATTTTGCGCATAGCGTCAATCAGGTCATAATCATCACCGATATCCGCCATAACTTGGGTGAATTTTTCTTCATCCATTCCGAGCGAAATGGATTTTGTCTCAAGTTCCGCATACTCTTCCTTGCCATACAAATCTTTAAGAGCGTAAGTGCCGCCGGCAAGAAGTTTGATTATACCCTCACGGCTGAACGGGAAAGAAGGGTCGATTTCTTCGTCTTTTGAAAGCTTTTCGGGCTTTTTTCCGCCGTAAAGAATCGATATAAGTTCTTTGCTCTTTCCTGTGACGCCCGTTTTCTTTTTAAGACAGGCGCTTAATGCGTCAATATCAATGTCCGATTCTTTCCACGGTTTCTCATATCCGTTATCTTCAAAGAATTTCATAAATTCGGAATTAACAGAATTGAAATCCTTTATTGCCGAAAGATTGTTCTTATCGATATTGCTGAGGAAATGGCCTCTGTGGGCAACAAGCCAGGCGCAGGCAAGGTAAACCAGTCTCACGTCATGAGGCTCACGACTTTCCATAAGTTCACATATCAGATGATGAATTGTGGGATAAAGAAAGTAATAATCCTTATCCGTAAAACCGTCATCATTAAATAAGGTGAAAGAATCTCCGACATCTTCTCTGTAAAGAGCAGACTCTTTTAACCTTATATAAAATCGGGCATCCTTTTTTGAAATTTCATTTGCAAAAAGTTCCTGAATAAGATTTACTCTCTGCTGACGGCGGTCAAGCCTTCTGCGGGAAGTGCGGAAGCTTCTGCGCTCCGTATTAAGGGACGCCTCATCAAAAATTGTAACGCCCCAAGCAGGTTCGCCATGAAATTTAAGCAGATTATACTCCTTGTCGGTAACGGCATAACCTACAGAATCAGTGCCTATATCAAGGCCGAGATAGTATGATTCTTGATTTTTCATATTGACAACTCCTTATTCAGGTGTTAATATTTAGGTGTAGTCTTGTAGACCCCTATGAGATTGCACTGCGAGTTCAAATAAAAGTTTGACTCAAATCGTCGGCTTGACCGACCGCACAGTGTGTGCGCCCAAGGATCTCTTAAGTGAGGTCCTTTTTCTTTTAGTTTGCAGAATAAGTCCAAGCAGATAAGAAGCAACTGCTGATATTTAGATATATATATTATATCTTATTTAATCTAAAAATCAATAATTATAATACCTGCATAATCTGCGCCTGTACTTTTAGTCAACAAACGGCATATTAACTTTCCGACGATACATAAGAAAAGACGGATACCAAACGGTACTGGGTATAGTTAATTTTAAGGGATTATTATTCAATTGTAAAACAAAAAATAACTGTACAGTCTACACCTGTTTTGCATTTTGCCTTGAATGAAGGATGTAAATATGATATGATTTTACCATAAACCTCAAAGGGGAAAGCTATGAGAATAATAATTGCGGAAGATGAAAG
>JAILMJ010000112.1 GCA_024692685.1 Clostridia bacterium | reverse complement strand
ATTCAAAATGTCAACATTATCATTGACAGCATCCAAAATAGCAAGGGCAGATTCGGATTCCATGCCAGTTAATGACCCGTTGCAATATGCAGCAATTTTGACATTGGACGGAGTGTTATCAACAATGAGACTTGCAACCATTGTTCCATGGCCCTCTTGATCCATTTCATCATTTTCGTCACCGGTTCCTGAATAGTTAGCATATGTTCTGATTATTCTGCCCTCAAAGTATTCAAGGTTATAATTTATACCCGAATCAATCAATCCAACTACTATTTCCTGCGTATTAAGCGCATTTGTTTCTATATAATCTTTTACGTCATAAAGCCCGGTGCATATACTTCCCCATGAATCAAGTCTGCCAATAGAACCGTTTAAATCACTCGGGTCATTTTTTTCATCATTTGGTTCATCAGGTTCAATATAATACTTTCTTTGGTGAACAGCATCAGGTGTGACTTTTACTATTTCATCTTTTTCCAGATAATAATCATATGCTGACCTTGCGTCTTCTTCATTTTCAAACTGTATGATATACCAGTCCCGGAAACCGCTTGCCATTCCGATTGAATTGAGTTTATCCGGAGTTTCGGATGCCTTAACAATCAATCTGCAAGTTTGAAAAGCTGTATCGGAGAATTCTTCTTTTTCGCTGTATTCAACTTCGTTGTCTTGATTTTTTACAAAACTTCTTCTTTGAGCAAATTCAGTTGAATCATCTTCAACTGCAGTATCTTTTTCAATCTCCTCCGGAATAAACTCCTTCCCGGTATCATTTTCATAAATAATCTTTTTAGCATCGTTGATAAACGATTCAATGTTGACAATCTCACTTTTATTATTTCCAACGGCATATATTTGATTGTTACTCGTTAATGTTAGTGATAGTGTTATCATTACGGAAACAATAAGATAAATATATCTTTTCATTGTTGTCAGCCCCTTTTTATCTTGTTACCAATCTCCCGGTAATACATTGATTTATGAAAATGCAATTATTGCTGATAATCTGTTTTATACTCAAATTCTTCGAATAATATTTGCAACAATAACATACACTTAATCAATAATAACCCAGAATATAATTTATCACATCGACATATTCATCTATAAGGTCAAAATCTGTGCCTTCGCCTTTATCAAGCTCTTCGTCTATTTTGCCGTTAAGATAAACGCAGAGTGTTTCGGCAAAATTGTCTGTGAAATCTTCGTTTAAAAGCATCTCACGGTTAATTGTTATATCAGAATAAATATTTCCCGCGCAAAACGATATTGTGCTTATTGAAAGAATAATTGAAAGCAGTAATGATATTTTTTTCCTCATTTTTAACACTCCTTGAATACTACGGTTAAACGGCAGAAATATCCCTTCATTAAGTAGTCACAAAAATCCACAAATCTAACGAAATATCACTGTATATCCATAAAATGTATAAATGATTTCTTTATTCTATATTCCATTGCTATTCCTGCTACTCAACCAAATCCCGATTTATCGGGACCATTCTTTCTTTTTGCAAACCGGGAATTTATCGGAATCCATAAAGACCTTTGAGCCTGTTGCACCTGTTTGCCCTTGATACTTTCCATTGTACGGATTTAGTGCATAATCGTCCATTTCCGCAAATACTAACTGCCCTACTCTACGTCCGCATTTTAGCTCGATAGCGCATCTGTTAGCATTATATAGTTCTAATGTTATCTCGCCCTTAAATCCGGGATCGACCCACCCAGCATTTTGAATAAACAAACCCATTCTGCCAAGAGAACTTCTGCCCTCAACAAATGCCGTTAGATTGTTTGGAAGTTCAAAATACTCCATTGTTGTTGCTAAAACGAATTGTCCGGGTAGAATCAGGAAAGTATCAGTCTTAATGGTTTTATAGTCTATTTTACTGTCCAAAGTAATTATTCCCGATGGGGTGTCGTCAACAACGCTGAATGTATCACCTAATCTTATATCCACACTTGCAGGTTGTATTTGCTCTTTTGTAATCGGCTTAATTACTAAAGAACTTTCATCAAGCATTTTGATAATCGTCTTATCTGATAATATCATTCTTATAGCTCCTCTCAATACAAATTCCGATTTGTTGGGATGTTTTCATTGTTCTTTCTTTGCAAACGGGGATTTACAGAATTGAAAAACCCAAGTCTGAAATCACTTTTTTCATTGCCGTATTATCTTCTTCTGTTCTTATCGTTGCGGTTTTGCCTTGCGCCAGAATGTATTTCAATACGAATGAACAGATTTGATGGGCATATCCGTTTCCCCGATATTCTCGGGCGGTGCGAACGTCGCCGACCTCCCATTTGTTTATGGAATACTTTTCAACACAAGCCCTGCAAACCATTTTCCCATCGACAAAAAGCCCGCAGTAAAGCGTGCTGTCGGCATACGCTTGTTCCCACTTTGTCCTTTCAAGAATACGCTGTCCACACAATTTCAAATGTTCGCAGAAAATGTCATAATCATCGACCGTCAGCCAACGGATATTTTGATTTATTACGATACTGTCGGCGAAACTGTTTGAAAAATAAATCGTTTCCATCAGATTTACCTCTCAAATCCCGATTTGTATTGTTTATTTTCTTTCAGCAGAGAAAATATATCCGAATTCCGTTTCTGTTATTTCAACATTTTCAAATCCGGATAATTTCAGATCAGTCGTGAATACGGTTGCAAATCGTTCTGTTAAGCGTTGAAAAAAACTTGCGAAGTCTTTCGTCAAGATACCGTTCTAAATCTGTACCAAGAATCCAATCATTTCAATTATTACTATAGATGTTGATTATCTATTCTTCAATAATTCTGCAAAACTGCATAGTTTTTGATACAAAATTGCAGTACCACTTTTAAGATTTATATGATAGAATAGTATGGGTGATTATTATGAGAGTAGTTATCTGTGACGATGACAAGTCCTGTATCGATGATATTTATACCAATATTCAATCAATAATGACAGAGAACAATATTTCCGCTCAAATTAATACATTTACGGACAGCGAAGAGCTTTTTGAATGCGGCAATCACTATGATCTGGCATTCCTTGATGTTGAAATGAAACCGTTCAGCGGTATAGAAACGGCAAGGAAGCTGAAGACGATTAACAAGAATATTGTGATATTCTTCATTACTTCTTTTGATAAATATCTTGACGAGGCTATGGATATCAATGCTTTCAGGTTTATCAAAAAGCCGATTGATGTCAAAAGATTGCGTTCCGGTTTGTTAAAAGCTTTGACCTTGATTGATAACACACAGGTTTCTTTCCATTTAAAAGAAGATAACAGCATTGTAACAGTATCGTCAAACGATATTATTTATATTGAGATTGTCGGCAGATCAACAGAAGTGGTTCTTGAAAACAAAAAATATATTTCCGCAAACAAAATTGATTTTTGGGAAAGCAAACTGGTTGCTTCTTTCTTTTACAGAGTACATAAAAGTTATATAATCAATATGAAATACATAACACAATACAGCCGTGATATGGTTACGCTCGCTCAAAAATATAACATTCCCATTTCATACAGAAAGCAAGTTGCCTTTCGCACTGCTTTTTTTGACAGTATAGGAGGATGAGCCTATGTTAACTATCTTAGCCGCATTCTCTCATATTGTTGAGTTTGTAATATCATTTTCATTTTTAAAAACAGTTTTTCGTATAAAGTCCGATTTTGAAAAGAAGATTCTTCCTTATTTAAGCGCAATAATATTATGCTTTTGGGAATATGTTGCTTATATAGTTTTTGATTCAACCATAATCAATATATTCAGTTTTTTTGTAGCTATTCTAATTCTTTCGCTTGTGTTTTTTAACACAAAAATTGTCAGCGCTACACTGGTTTCAATTTTCTTGTCAATTGCATTGACTGCTTCGGAGTTTTTGACAATGAGTTTGTTGTCATTAGGCCTTGGAGGAGGAATAGAAACATATAAATCATCGTTTTTGAATTTTGCTATCACTGTCATTATTAGTAGACTCATATTCTGTATTATTACTAAAATGTCAGAATATGCAGGTTTTTATTTGCAGGGAGACAAGAATGTGCGCATACCTGTATTTTTGTTTCTTTACCCTTCAACTGCAATTGTGATTCTTTATATATTTTGGTCTGTTTCGGCAATTTACAATCCATCAAGAATTATAAGTATTACTATCGCACTTGCATCTTTTGCAGTTTTAGTATCTGTTTTTTTGACATTCACTTTTTATAGCAGAACATCCAAGAAGATGGATGAACTATATAAGGAACAAAGCGAAGCCGAAAAAATAAAAACAGACACAGCATATTATGCAATACTGGACAAGCAAAATGAAACTTTGGCAATGCTGACTCACGATGAAAAAAATCATCTGCTTGCAATAAAGGCAATCGCAAACAATCCTGAGGTGGATGAATATATAAACAAGGTTTACGGTGAGATTAAAGAGATCTCAATGTTCGGAAACACAAACAACAAGTATCTCGATCTGCTTATCAATAAGTATCAAACGGAATGCGAAACAAACGGCATATATTTCGATTGCTCCATCAAAACTGCTAACTTGTCTTTTATGGATTCGACAGATTTGATTTCCATAATAGGTAATATTCTAGATAATGCTGTTGAAGCCGCGGAGAATTCAAAAGAAAAATCAATCATTTTGTCGATAAATAAAAACGGCTCTTTTGATATTCTTTCCTGCAGTAATTCCTGCGACCATATACCGCTTATTAAAGGAGGTAAGCTGATAACCTCCAAAAAAACGCCCGGTATTCACGGTTACGGAATAAAAAGTATAATAAAAACTGCTGAAAAATATGGTGGCGAGGTTGAATGGACTTATAACGATAATATAAAAACATTTTCTATAATAATAGTTTTTACAAAAAATGAAAATTTATAATTATAATCAGGAGAATTATATTATAAAGAGCCGAGGTGTAGTGACCTCGGCTCGGTTTGATAATGATGTGTTATTCGGTTTGTTTTATTGTTTTGCTGTTTTGTTTTAAAAGATATTGACAATTCAATCATTCTGAGGATGTCATAAGAAAATTGGGGGTAAGTGTATATTTAACGAACTAAGCTTTCCGTTATTACAAAGCGAATGTTATTATCAATGCTTATTTTTGCTTCTCCTCCGTATGGGATAATCGTAATCGGAGAAATATGTCCTATATTAAGGCCGTAAACGACTGGCAAATCGGTCAAATTATATTCTCCCGAGATTACATTCTTAACAGTTTCAGATAATCTGTCAAAGTTTTCTCCGATTTTCATTTGCCCGATAATAATACCGTTTAATAATTGCAGCCAGCCTTTTTGACCTAACCGCTGAAAAAACTGCTGTATATAATTACAATCACACACCTGATCGATATCTTCAAAAAACAGAATCCTGTTTCTGAAATCCGAGTCGGTCATTTTTATTATGGAGTTTTCGGCGTATTCAACAATACCGCCGTGTCCGCCGATAAGTTTTCCGCAGGCCACTCCGTTTCCCTGAATTATGCTATAACCTTTATTTTTAATATACTTCTTTTTGTAAGTTCGATTGGTATGATTATTTGCGCTGAACGATACTTCATCGGACGGCCTAATCTCTCCAAAAACCGAATTATCAAAAAACGCTTTAATAAAAGCATCTTTACTGTATGGATGCCAACAGTTCTGTTCGGCGATTGCGGTTAAAAGATTATCTCCGTAATATGTCATTAAGCCCAGTTGATTTAGATACAGATGCAGACTCATTGCATCCGAATACCCGCAAAAAATCTTAGGATTATTGCTAATTACTTCTGAATCAATAAATTCAAGAATACTTTCGGTATCGTTGCCACCTATGTTACATATAACGGCTTTAACATCCGGATTTGAGAACGCCCACATAACATCATACGCTCTCGCTTCGGGATTTTTCTGTAAATACGTTTCTCCTTTCAGAGCGTTCGGCGCTGAAACAACATTTAAGCCAATTTCTTCAAGTCTCTTACAACCAAGTTTGTATTTCCATTTAACTCGCGGCGCGCCGGCACATCCCCATGAAGGGCTGATTAACGCAACAATATCACCATTATTCAGCTTTTGAGGTTTAATTAATTGCATAATGGAATCTTTCCTTT
>JAILMJ010000100.1 GCA_024692685.1 Clostridia bacterium | reverse complement strand
ACGCTCAGCTTTGCTTTTTGTTTTCTTTCTGCTCTCTGTGCGGTTAAGGCGATGAATCTCGGCTTCTGCTTTCTTTTCCTTATTTAAAAGTGAAAGCAGTCTGTCAAGCTGATCACCTGAGATTCTGTCATAACCGTTCTCTCGGAGAATCTGCAGAAGTTCGTATTTTGTTTTCGGTGTTGAAATAATAATCAGTCCTTTCATAATATATTTCATCGCAACATCATAAAGCCTTACTGCAGGTCGGCTTTGCAATGTACGATGTGGTTGCGCACAGAGAAAAAAGAAAACCACCGGTTCATTAAGAACCAGTGGCATCAAAAATAATATTATTATTTACTGTTCATACGTCGAAAGAATTTTTGCTTTTTCTATCACCCATCTGTCACTTTCTATAAGATCTTTTGATACCGTTATTTCTTTAGTTTTACTTCCAACAAGAATATATGTAACTTTATCTGATTGATAAATATCATAGAGATCGTTTATTTGTTCTTTTGTTAATTCAACAATATATGACTCTGAAAGGATGTTTTGGCCATTGTATTTTATTGTCTCACTTGTTCTTTGGTTAAAAGCTACATCTATGTATACCGTCTTTTTGCCATCGGTAATCCTTATAGTATCCGCAAATATCCAACCATCATAAATGGACTGAATAATTCCTATTTTTATGCGCAATGGGAGATATTTCTCGGTTTCTCTATCCTTATAAAGCACTAGAACAGCCTCGTTAATAAACTCACCCCAAAACTCGTTGTTCACAACAGTTTGCTTTAAATTCCCTTGCTTAGACATTATTATAGAATATTTCCCGTCTGCATTTTCGAAATCATCATAATCATGTTTTATTATTTTTTCTTCGCAGTCATGTTTCTTTTTGTCAATATTTTCGGAAGAGGGCAAATCACGCAATATATTATAGGCCTTCTCATATTCTTTTTTTTCAATGAGAGCATCTGCTTCCTGAAGCTTTTCTTTTACGTATAGATTTCTTTCAGGCTCAACCGCATTCCATATGTCTTTTTCTTCAAATATGCTAGAAAATCTGAAATGCTTCTTGTCACTTTTTTCGTTAGTGCTCTCAAGGTTATTATTGAACGCATATTTGAATTCAACATATTCAAAATCATTAAAAGTTGCATACGGAACAGAAACATAAATAATGATGTCATATTCACCGTTAGGTTTAATGGTGGAATCAGAATATACTGTACTCTTATATGTGTACAGGCTGTCAACAATGATCTCAGAATCTATCCCTTTAACCGTATATTCTGATGTTCCAATATTCTTTATTTTTCCTTCGATATAAATATAGGCATCGTCTTCATTATCACACTTAGCTTTTATAGCTTCAATTTCTTTCGAGATATACGCTTTGGAAAAACTGATTTCAACAAAATCCGTCTTGGCAATTTCACTGTCTTTAATCAGTGTATATCCTTTGCTTGTCCGTTTTAGTATTGCTTTTTCTTCATCAGTCAAGTTTAAATAAGGAATATATTTAATTGCACAGATAATGCCAGCAATAATAACCAAAGCTATTAATAAAAGTGGAATAATTAGTTTCTTTTTCCCTTTATTGTTATTCTTATTTGAATCATCATTCTCATCAAAATCTGTTGAACTAATACTGCTTTCTTCCGAATTATAATCTGATTCATTTTCGGCTACATCGGTTTCTAAGTTGTTATCAAATGTTATGGCCGAATCATATTCGTTATTATTTGATTGAGATTCAGCATCAGATACAATTGTCTTTTCTTGTTTGACATATGATTCATTACACTTGGGACAAATCATATTGTAACCGATTTCTTCGCCGCATTTTGGACAAAAATTAGACATGAACATTCCTCCTAAAATCAATTAATAAACTACAGTTTCCTTTTTCTGAACGCTATTACAGATTGCGACGCGGCAAATTGTTTTGTCAAAAAAACATTTGCTGTGTTGCATACTTTGGGGTAGAAGTTTACTTCGCAGGGGCAAGCCCCTGATGAGCCGAAGGCGAGCCTGTTACGGTAGCTATGTCGTAACCGCGCGATATGTCAGTAATGACATAGATGTGCGCACTTAGTGAAAAAACATTAGAATACAAAGCAGTCTTTTTCAAGGAAGAAATCTATTGCATATATCTTTTTATATCCGTTGCCAACCGAAGTGAATGGATCATCATCCATTGTTATAATGATTTTACGGAAACCGTCGTTAAGGTTGTTGAACGAACTGAGCTCCTGCTCTTTCTTCTGCGGATCAATTATGCTATAAGCGACCTGAATGTAATATGTATCCCTATCATCGGAAGCAATAAAGTCAATTTCTTTTTCTCTGTTTTTTCCTATATCA
>JAILMJ010000075.1 GCA_024692685.1 Clostridia bacterium | reverse complement strand
TCTTCATAAACAGAGGCGTAGTGCTCTCTGAGCTGAATCGCGCCGAGAGTAGCGTAATCATTGAGAAGAAGGGAGTAGTCTCCGCCCACAAGCAGAGCGTCCGGCTCGGGCATACCGTCATTTTTCATAACCCTGAGTATTTTGCCGAAATTGTTATAAGCGACGGGACCGATATGCTGGCAGTCCGAAAAAGTCACAAGATTTGTGTAGGCCTCCTGCGAAAAGGCGCTGTCAGCCGCGTAGGCACCGAACATACCGGAAAACAGTATCGCTCCGCAGATAATAAAGGATAAAACTTTAATGGTTACTTTTTTCATATGCTTTGCCTCTTTTTTTATTGCTTATCTTCTGACAGCTGACTTACTGCCGATTCATTTATTCCCATCTTTTCGATAAGGTCGCCGAGGGATTTGTCATACTGCGCTTTGGAGATTGCGTTACGCTCCAGGAATAAATCCAGCGTACGCTTCTGCCGGAGAAACAAATCTAGTTTCTTTTCTTCGGGGGTTAATGAGGAATAGTCTTTATCCATAAAAAGCATCCTACATCTTTATTATATCTTTCATTACTCCGAGAATTTTTGCGCTGCCATCCTGAAAGTCTGACCATGGAATGTAATACGGTTCAAAGTCAGGATTTGCAGGCTCAAGCGTGACACCGTCAAATTCCAACTTAAGAGTCTTCAGAGTTGCATATTCATAATGCAGCATACAGGCAACAATATCGCCGTTTTGAGGCTTGGATGACCTGCGGATTAATACCAAATCACCATCGTGAATATCCTTGCCGATCATACTGTCACCGCTGACTCTGAGATAAAAGTATTTATCCATTTCTCCCCTAGAAGCAACATTCGGGTCAGTTTTGATAAATCCCTCAATGTCCTCTTCCATAAAATGCTCATGACCTGCCGCAATTTCGCCTACCAGCGGAATCCATACAACATCTCTGTCTGACATATCGGGACGGGGATAGATGATTGTTTCGGGTTCGATGTATTCGTTCTCATTTTCAATATATTCATTCAGTTCACGGCGGATTGTGTCTGCTGTCTCTTTCGGTATCTTTTCTTTCAGATACTTTGCGAGCCCTTCGTTACAGCAATAAACATAACAGCCCTTCATACCGCGTGACATAAGTGTACGGTATGTGTTCTTTATAATTTCATCCTGTTTTTTCTCGCCTGATTCGGGATCTTCGGCAAACAGTTTTTTAAGCCCTTTAATGGACTGGTCGGTTGAAGCTCTTTCGGTATAGTCGGTAATCATTATACCGCCAAGATTGCGTAAATCATTTCCGATAATAACACCGACATATGAAAACTCAAGGCCCTGTGTAGTGTGTATACAGCCCGCTTGATTGATAGAATTGTCATCAAGAGCAAAAGTATAGTTTGCAAGATTCCAACTCATCTCAAAGTCGCCGATTTTTATGTCGTGATAATTCGGGTCACTTTGTCCGGCTTTGGGCCATTCCCAGCAATATCCCGCAACGACTCTCGACTTTCCGTCTTCTTTATTTCTTTCTTTGATAAGTTCAAACATCTCCTGCGGAGTATCACAAACTCTGAAATCATAATTCAGTTCACCGATATCGTAGTTTGCGGTTTCTCTTATCTGAAGAACATTATCCAGCCACGCAAGATATCCATCAGAGCCGTCACAACGGAATTGCGAAGTCAGTTCCATTCTTGTTACTTCAGATTCTTCATATTCCGCCCACTTTTCAATTTCCTCGACTGAGCCGATATCTTTCATAGTGACTCTCTGTGATTCGTCAATAAAGAAAACACTGCATTTTGCGGCATGAATAATCTCTTTAATCTGGTTTTCGCCTTTATTGGAAAAGAGACCGGATTTTTCATTCAAGCGATGTGCTTCATCGCACAGTATTGTGTCAACAATACCGTTTTCCGCTTCATAATAACATCCGGACCCTTTGAACAAATTGGTGACTGATGCTTTCTTCATAGTTTTTGCCAGCTTTTGTGCATAAACATCTCTGGGTGCGCTGTTCTTTGACGTGTACTGAACCACTTGGTCCAGTTTCGTTAACTCGGCAAGCAGATTGATTGCAACAACAGTTTTGCCTGTTCCAGGTCCGCCTTCAACGATTACCGTTCTTTTCTTTCCGTCCTTTTGACATTTCTGCGAGGCCTTAACAATATCTTCAAAAACACATCTTTGGTCATCAATCATTATGAATTCCTGATTGCCCTTCATCATAGAGGCAATGGAATCCTGCAGACTTTTTGACGGATGTATCTTGCCACCGTCTATTCTGTATATAAGGTCAATATTATCACCTTTGTGAATAAAGCACTTGATAAATGAGCGCAGTTTGACAGCATCGCCTTTGGTAAAAACCGGTGCGTGGTCAAGATATTCCTTATATCTGTCGTCATCAATAGGGTCATTTATATCTTTTCGCCTGTAATTGTGAAGATATGTACAGGGGCGTATATTTATATTTTCATCTTGAACAGTCTTATTATAATCTTTTATCAACTGAGCATAAGACCAGGCCTGATATGACGGATGTACAACCTGTCTGAGTGCTCCGCCTGTATATGTTTCCACTTTTTCTACCAAAGCATTTGAACTCTCAACCGCTGACAGTTCAGTCCACTGTTTCAGCTCAACAATAACTACATTTGAAAAACCGAGGCTGTCATATCCGGAGACTATGAAATCAACCCTTTTTGATGTTTGCGGAACATTGTATTCAATTGCAACACCGACATCGTCGGGAATCTCATTGTCATTCATAACTTTCTCCATATACTGGAGAGAGTTATCCCATGATTTGAATTCATTGCTGAGCGTACGCTTGCCCATCTTTTTATAGATAAGCTCTTCAATCTGACCGGCGATTCTGTCAT
>JAILMJ010000050.1 GCA_024692685.1 Clostridia bacterium | reverse complement strand
AAGATGTCTTCAATTACATCCTGCTGATTGGTATTAAACCCGTCAAAGGTCATCTGTTCTTCTCTCTTGCCTGAGCCACCTGCAAGCGCCTGCTGCTCATACCACTCCTGCTTGCTGATGAGAATCTGCCTGGGTTTCGCGCCCTCGGACGGACCGACAATGCCCTTCTCCTCAAGCTGATCCATAACTCTTGAAGCTCTTGCATAACCGAGTTTTAGCTTCTTCTGAAGCATTGTGGTGGATGCCTGACCTGCGGTAATAACGACCTCCGCCGCTTCATTGAACATTGGATCGAGATCATCGCCTGAATCATCATAACCGTTGCCGTTCTTGCCGGAATTATCGGCCGCGGCAGCTTTGGCTTCAATCTCTTTCATTGTTTCATCACTGTAAACGGCAGCGCCCTGTTCTTTGACGTGATTGACAACGCTTTCAATTTCTTCATCGGAAACATAACAGCCCTGAACTCTCTGGGGAGTGCTTGCTCCTACGGGATTGAAAAGGAGGTCACCGTTACCGAGAAGTTTTTCCGCTCCGCCTCTGTCGATTATTGTTCTTGAATCGGTCTGAGAAGAGACAAACAGCGCTATTCTTGAGGGAATATTCGCTTTAATGACACCCGTGATAACGTCAACCGAAGGCCTCTGAGTTGCTATTACAAGATGGATTCCCGCGGCGCGCGCCATCTGGGCAAGACGGCAGATTGAGTCCTCAACTTCTTTGGGGGCGGCCATCATAAGATCGGACAACTCATCGATGAAGATGACAAGGTGATACATCTTCTCGATGCCTTCTTTTGTGTCGCAAAGATTGTTGAAACTCTTGATATCCCTGACACCGTTTTCGGAAAACTGCTTGTACCGTTTTTCCATTTCGCTCACTGCCCAGCTCAACGCACCCGCCGCCTGTCTTACCTTTGAAACGACCGGAACAACGAGATGGGATATGCCGTTATAAACGGTGAATTCTACCATCTTCGGATCTATCATCAGAAGCTTGACTTCATCCGGCGCAGCGTTATAGAGCAAGCTGATTATCATTGAGTTAAGGCACACGGATTTACCTGAGCCGGTAGTACCCGCAACCAGCAGATGAGGCATTTTGGCCAGATCGGCGGTGATAACGTTGCCGGTGATATCCTTGCCCAGCGCAACATTGAGTTTGCTCTTTGTCCTGCCGGCTCTGTATTGGTCGGTATCTATTATTTCCCTGAGTGTAACCACCGATTTTGAACTGTTGGGAACCTCAATACCTATGGCGGATTTGCCGGGTATCGGAGCTTCTATTCTGACGCTCTTCGCCGCCAGATGCATTGCTATATCATCCGAAAGCGCTGTTATTTTATTGATGCGCACGCCCGCTTCCGGAACAAGTTCATATCTTGTAACCGAGGGACCTCTGCAAATATTCGTAACCTCGGCATTTATCTTGAAACTCTGAAGGGTTGACACAAGTTTCTGAGCTCCGCTCTGCATCTCCTCCATTGAACTGCCCACACCGGTATTATCGGGAACTGTGAGCAAATCAATTGAGGGCAAAGAATAAGAATGAGTCTTGCCCTGACCTGAAGGAGCGGGTTTTTCTTCTTTCGCTGTTTGCGCTTTTCTGACAGTCTCCTTAGCTGTGGAAACTGTTTCTTTTTCGACGGTCTTTTTTGCGCGTGTACGTGCCGGTTTTGCCTCCGGTTCACGCTTTGGAAGCAGATTTTCCGTCGGTTCGGGCTTCTGTACTCCGTCGGGAAAACCGTCAACCATTGCGGGCAATCCGGCACCGGATTTGCCCGCAGGAAGAACGGAAGTTATCATCTCCGGCTCGTGAAGTCCGTCGCCGTAAACTTCGGTCCCGCTTATAGTGGGTATTTTAAGACCGACGGGCTGAACCGGTTTGCCTTTGTCTTCCCGGGAATAATCACTTTCTTCATCAATCTTTTCTTTGCGTTCTTTTTCTTTTTTATTTCTGCGCTCTTCTCTTTCAACGGCCTTCTTTTCCATTCTTCCTTTGTTAACTTCTCCGACCTTTTTTACGGGTTTTCTCAGATTTGAGAGGATAACAGGCAGGGAAATTCCCGTAAGCAGGAGCACCGATACCACAAGAAGAACGACAACCGTAATAACCGCTCCCGTCTTGCCGAAAAGTTTTGCAAGTCCGCCTCCGAGAACGGCTCCTATGATACCGCCTTTTTTATCGGTTGCCCCATTTTGCCACGCTTCCTGAATTTGCAAACCGAGACCCACATCGGTAAGTTCCTCCTCGGTACGTGAAAAAATATGGAAGGCCGAAGTTATGATGGCAGTTACGACACCAACCTGCAGAAGGTTTGTCGATATGCTGCCGAGCGATTTTTCATTTGCATAAATAATTGCCACATAGGCAAGCAGAACAGGAAGCAGATATGTGCAGAATCCCAGTATTCCGAAAAGTGAATTGTGAAGAAACGCCCACAATTTGGTACCCTCTATAAGGGCCATAAACAAAACAAGGATGGCCACCCCCATAATGAGGACGGCTATTCTCTGCTTTTTTGCAGACTCAATTTCTCCGGTTCCCTCTTTCTTGGAAGCAGAGGGTTTTGAGTTCGCCTTTTTCTCCGTCTGTGACTTCGGAGCCTGTTTTTTTCCGGAGGTCGATTTTTTCGCCTGAGACGGCTTTTTACCGGAATTGTTGGCCAATTTATTTTCATCTCCCGAACAGAATTGTCAAATAATAATAAATAATACTATTTATAATCGTTTTATTATAACATTATATATTATATTTTTCAACCTAAAATCAATATTTTGTGACTTTCCTTGTTGAAAAATACCATTTATAGTGGTAAAATTTTAAAAAAACTATCCGGGGGTGATTCCATGACCGAAACCGATATAACTGAAAAACTGAACCGGATGATAGCGGACAGCAGCAGTATTGTTTTCTTCGGAGGCGCCGGCGTTTCGACCGAGAGCGGCATTCCCGATTTCCGCTCGGCGGACGGAATATATATGATGAACTACAAATATCCGCCGGAAGAAATAATAAGCCGCTCATTTTTTGACGCCCATCCCGAAGAGTTCTTTGAGTTTTACAGGAAGTATTTTTACTATCCCGATGCAAAGCCGAATATCACTCACACAAAACTTGCCGAGCTTGAAAAGGCGGGAAAACTGACTGCGGTTGTGACTCAGAACATTGACGGTCTTCATACTCAGGCAGGCAGCAAAACCGTTTATGAACTGCACGGCTCGGTTCTCAGAAACCGCTGCATGAGATGCGGCAAATCCTACGGAATAGAAGCGATTATCAACACCGATAATGTACCGCTCTGCTCCTGCGGCGGCATAATAAAGCCCGATGTTGTCCTTTATGAGGAGCCGCTTGACGATGCCACGGTAGAAGGAGCTGTAAGCGCCATAGCGTCCGCGGATATGCTTATCGTTGCAGGCACATCACTCAGAGTCTATCCTGCGGCAGGCTTCATCAGATATTTTCACGGCAAAAACCTGGTACTGATAAACAGGGAAAAAACCGAAATGGATTCGATGTTTGCCCTTGTGATAAATGACAGCCTTGGAAATGTGATGTCAAAGATTACAATTTAAATGCAGTCAGAATATTAATTTTTTATTGATTTACATCTCGGTGAGTGTTATAATAGCATAATGTAAAAATATATAACTTAGGGGGTTATATAATGAACTTCGATGTAGCAATCGTGGGAGCAGGCGTGGTCGGTAATCTTATCGCCCGTGAACTTTCACGCTACGACATCAAAATTGCCATACTTGAAAAATGCAATGATATGGCAATGGGAACATCCAAAGCAAACTCTGCCATTGTCCACGCCGGTTTCGATGCAAAACCGGGCACACTCAAAGCAAAGCTAAATGTCAGCGGCACGTCTCTTATGCCTGACCTTTGCAAAACGCTTCACGTTCCGTTCAAGCCGGTCGGATCTCTTGTAGTTGCCTTCTCCGAAGAAGAAAAGGAAACACTGAACGAACTTCTTGACAGAGGCGTAAAGAACGGAGTTCCGGGCCTTGAAATATATGACAGAGCAAAGCTTAAGGAAGTTGAGCCGAATATCAGCGACTCCGCTGTAGCCGCCCTCTGGGCACCGACAGCCGGTATAGTCTGCCCTTATGAGCTCACCATCGCCGCTGCTGAAAATGCGGTAATCAACGGAGCTGAGTTCATCAGAAACTTTGAAGTCAAATCCATTAAGCAGGAAAACGGCCTTTTCACCGTTTCAAACGGAGAAAGAGAAATAACCTCAAAATACATCATCAATGCCGCCGGCGTTTTCTGTGACGAGATTGCGAAACTCATCGGCGACGATTCGATACACACGACACCGAGAAAAGGCGAATATATGCTTTGCGACAAGTCCATCGGCAACCTTGCAAATCATACCATTTTCCAGTGTCCGTCCAAAATGGGCAAAGGCATACTTGTTACTCCGACGGTTGACGGCAACCTGCTCATCGGCCCCAGTGCTCTCGATATAGAGGATAAGACCGATGTAACCACCACCGCCTCAACCCTCGCTTCAATTCTCGAAACAGCCAAAAAGTCCGTTCCTGTCCTTACGACCAGAGAGGTTATAACCTCATTCGCCGGCCTTAGAGCTCACTGCGACAGAGATGACTTCATTATAGAAAAGAGCACAAAGAACCCGAACTTCATCAATGTTGCAGGAATTGAGTCCCCCGGTCTTTCAAGTGCTCCCGCAATCGCGCTTTATGTCAGGGATATGATTATCCCCGAAATGGGAGCAGCCGAAAAGCCCGGCTTCAGACCTGACAGAGACGAACCCGTAAGATTCAGACATATGAGCAATGAAGAACGCAAGGCAATAATCGCCAAGAATCCCGCATACGGCAGAATCATCTGCCGCTGTGAAACTATCACAGAGGGCGAAATCCTTGATGCTATCCACGCTCCCGCAGGCGCAAGAGATGTTGACGGTGTCAAGAGAAGAACCAGAGCAGGTATGGGACGCTGCCAGGGCGGCTTCTGCGGTTCAAAGGTTGTTGAGCTTCTCGCGCGTGAACTGGGAGTCGAAATCAATCAGATAACCAAATTCGGCGGTGACTCAAAAATTCTTTATGAAAGAACAAAGTAAGGAGGATAATATCAATGCTTAACTATGATATAGTTGTTATCGGCGGCGGCCCTGCCGGTATGGCAGCGGCACTTAAAGCAAGAGAATGCGGCGTTGAGAGTATCCTCATTCTCGAAAGAGCCGAATCACTCGGCGGTATTCTTGAACAGTGTATTCACACCGGCTTCGGCCTTCAGTATTTCGGCGAAGAACTTTCCGGCCCTGAATATGCTGACAGATTTATAAAGCAGGTCAACGAGCAGAAGATAGAGTACAAGGTTGACACCATGGCTCTTCAGATTACAGACGACAACATCGTCTATGCCGTCAATAAGACCGACGGTCTTCTTGAAATCCAGGCAAAGGCCATCATCCTTGCCATGGGATGCAGAGAGAGGCCCAGAGGCGCGCTCAACATCGCCGGTACAAGAGCCAGCGGTATTATGAGCGCGGGCACGGCACAGAAATATGTTAATATTGACGGTTATATGCCCGGCAAAAAAGTTGTCATCCTCGGCAGCGGCGATATCGGCCTTATTATGGCCCGTCGTATGACCCTTGAGGGAGCAAAGGTTGAATGCGTTTGCGAACTTATGCCCTACTCCAGCGGCCTTACCAGAAATATCGTACAGTGCCTTGACGACTTCAATATTCCCCTTTACCTCAGCACAACCGTTGTAGATATTCACGGAAAAGACAGAGTTACCGGAGTTACGATAGCAAGTGTTGACGAAAACCGCCGTCCGATTCCGGGCACTGAAAGATATATAGAATGCGACACCCTTCTTCTTTCCGTCGGTCTCATTCCCGAAAACGAGCTTACCAGAGCGGTCGGCATAGACCTCGACAGAGTTACCAGCGGCGCAGTTGTTGATGAATACAGAGAAACAAACCATAAGGGCGTATTTGCCTGCGGCAATGTCCTTCACGTTCACGACCTTGTTGACTTCGTAACCCTTGAGAGCCAAACAGCCGGCGAAGGTGCCGCAAGATATGTTCAGGGCAAGAAAAAGGACTCCGATTTCATCACCACAAAAGGTGTCGGCGCAGTCCGTTACATAGTGCCCCAGAAAATCAATCTTGATAACGAGGGCGATGTCAAACTCTTCTTCAGAGTCGGTAACACATTCAAAAACGCAACCGTTAAGGTCACATGCGGAGATGAAGTGCTTATCAGCAAGAAAAGGCCCAGACTTGCCCCGGGTGAAATGGAAAACGTTATCATCAAGAACAGCATGCTTAAATCATTTGCAAAAGACAGCGTAATAGAAATAACGGTGGAGGCGTAACAAAATGACGAAGCATATAACCTGCGTAACCTGCCCTATGGGTTGCGGAATTACGGTAGAGCTGAATGACAGTAATGAGATTGTTTCGATTACCGGCAACACCTGCAAGCGCGGCGAAGTTTATGCCAGAAACGAGGTAACAAATCCTCAGAGAAGCCTTGCAACAACGGTTAAAGTCAACGGCGGTATTCACAATGTTGTCCCCTGCAAATCAGCAGGCCCTCTTCCAAAGAACAAAATATTTGACTGCATGGCTGAGATAAACAATGCGAATGCCAAAGCACCGATAAAAATCGGAGATGTCCTCGTTGAAAACGTTTGCGGCACCGGAGTAAATATCGTAGCAACAAATCACTGCCCCGCAAAATAAGACAGAAAAAGCCCGGATCATTGTGATCCGGGCTATAGTTTTATTTCTTCAGTTTTTCATACTCAGACTGAAGCCAGTTGATTGCCTCGTCTGTCCCCTGCTGGGAGGCTTCGAAATCCTTTGCCGTTATCTCACTCTCATCCGTGTTTTCAAAATTCATTATTCCTACGTAATAAGAAGCGATAATTTTTTCCTTCTTGCCGTCCTTTGCGCAAAGGTGCAATTTGTAATTAAAAGTGTTCTCAAATGCACCGTGCTTATGTTCCTTAAGAAACAGCGATCCGGTAAAATCGTTGACTCCCGCGTCATAAGCGGCAACCGCACCGCAGAGATATGAAAAATTAAGATTGTCAATTTTACTCATAATACAGTTCCGTAAAGCCTTTACGGGCTTTTTGTTTTATCCTTTACGATGGTTGGTATTCTTCTCAAGCTGCCAGTCTTCAAGATTCTGAACCTGCTCTCTCATCATACAGTAACTCCTGTGACGTGATTCGGGAATCTCTCCCCTTTCAACAGCATCGATAACCGCGCAGCCTTTGTCTTCGGTGTGACGGCAGGTTGAAAACTTGCATTTTCCCAAATACGGGAGAAACTCCTTGAAAGCAAACGGCAGATTTTCTTTTATGATAAACTCGCTGTCCTCCGACGTAATGGAGGCAAAGCCCGGGGTATCGGCAACATAGCCTCCGCAGACCTTATACAGCTCCGAGTGCCTGGTAGTGTGCTTTCCTCTGCCGAGTTTATCACTGATAGCGGCGGTTGTAACATTCAGAGACGGCTCAACCGCATTGAGCAGGGATGACTTTCCGACTCCGGAATTGCCGCAGAAGGCACAGACACAGCCTTTTATTTCGGCTTTGATATCATCTGTGCCGTACCCGGTCTCGTTTGACACACAGAAGGCTTTGATGCCGACCTTTCGGTATATTTCGGCAAGACCTTCCCCTTCGGACAGGTCACACTTTGTAAAAACAACCACCGGCTCAATATCCTTGTCAACCGCAAGCGCGGTCAACTTATCGATTATAAACAGCACCGGCTTCGGTTCAACGGTTGAGGAAACAATAAACAATTTGTCTATATTAGCCACGGGAGGTCTGCTCATCTCATTTTTCCTCCCGTGGATTTCTTCAATCACGTTCTCCGCATTGGTATTAACGGAAATCGACACCCTGTCGCCTGCATAAGGCTTAAGACCCATCTTACGGAAAATACCCTTCGCCTTACATTCATACAGTTCATCATCCGCCTCAACATAGTAAAACCCGCCTATGCCCTTGATTATTATTCCTTCCTTAATAGGCATATTTTAACCTGCTACTCCTTCAAGCTGGCCGACTGTTATGATAACAGCCGTTGCTACGGGTATTGTTTCGGGCGTCTGAATCAGGCCGCCGAGCGAAGTCCTCATGCCGGTGGGCTCAGGAGCCTGGGCTATGACTATTCCGTCCTGAGAAGCGTCGGTCACAGGCGAATACCTGACTTCGACATTTTTAAATCCGCTGCTGTTTAAGGTTGAAGACGCAGCCTCAAGAGTCATTCCGACAAGATTCGGAAGCGGCTTATTGAGTGAAGAACTGCCTCCGAACAAACTGTGTTCATTGGTTATCTTTGCGGGATTTGTTGTGAAGTCAGCCGTGCAGGAATAATACTCACTGCCTGCTATGTAAACCTTTATCGTGGAGTTTGCTTCTGTTCCTTCAACAGAGAATGAATACTCGCTGCCGTCCATAATGAGATCTTTCTTGATTTTGCTCTCGTTATTTACAAACACCTCAAAGGTCTGAGTCTGATTGGACATGGGAAGAATAATCTTCAGATTTGCCTTGACGAGATCGGGAACACCATTACTCACGGTAACGGTTATTCTCTGGCCGGGAAGGACTCTGTCACCCTCAGCCGGATTCTGACTGATAATCTGACCGGCCGGCTCATCGCTGTTGACTTCCTCATAGTTTTCGTCAAGTGCGAGATTTACGGATTCAAGCAGGCTTCTTGCGGTATCCACATCCCAACCAACAACACTCGGAACGTCAATGAAATCCTCATCACTGGCATAGTAAATAGTGACAAGACTACCGCTTATCGCTTCAGTGCCGGCAGTCGGCTCGGTTTTGATAACCTTGCCGAATTCATAAATGGCGCTCATCGTGGGAAGTTTGTTGACAGTAAAGCCCTTGCCTTTGAGAATCGTTTCAGCCTTCTCCCAGTCCATTCCGCTGACATCCGGAATTACAGTGGGAACTGCATTGTCAACAATAGTCAGCGTGATGGTGGAATTAGATGAATCCAGATTTCTTCCTGCCTGGGGATCCTGGTCAATGACCGTTCCGTCGGAATACATACCGGAAGCCTGGGTTATAATTTCAAAATTATAGTTTATATACTCGTTGTTGTTCTTTATCTCTTCTTCATAGTTTTTACCGACAAAATCGGGAACGACAACGACTTCTTTCTTGAACATATCGGTGAAGAACCATAGGGCGCCGAATACGACAAGGCCGACAACGGCAAGACCCATCAGGATACCTGCAATAATAAAGCCGGCTCGCCCGCCTTTCTTCTCCTCTTCTTCATCATCTTCGTTTTCCACCGCCTCGGGTATCGGTTTAACCTTTTTAACCTCGGGAGGAACCTTCTCGGCATACTTGGTCGGTGAAGAGTCAATGAAGAAATCCTGCTGGAAACGGATATTCGGGTTTCTCTTGAACTCCTCTATATCAAGCAGCATCTCGGACGCGGTCTGATAGCGCTGTTTGGCATCCTTTTCCATGGCCCTCTTGACGATTTGTTCAAGACCGACGGGAATATTCGGGTTGATTTCTCTTATGCTTTTTGCATCGGTCTGAAGCTGCATAAGGGCAACGGACACACTGTTATCCGAGACAAAGGGGAGTTTTCCCGTGAGCATTTCATACATCACAACACCGACAGAATAAATATCGGTACGCTCGTCGATAGAGTTACCCCTTGCCTGCTCGGGGCTTATGTAGTGAACGGACCCTATGGCAGAGTCTGTCATCGTTTTTGTATCGCTGTAGCTGAAGCGGGCAATGCCGAAATCCGTAACCTTGATGTTGCCGTTTGAGAGGAGAAGAATATTCTGCGGTTTAATGTCTCTGTGTATAATGCCCTTATCGTGGGCATGCTGAAGAGCACGGAGAATCTGCATGGTAAAGTGTATGGTTTCCTTTATGCCGAGTTTACCCTGCTGCTCAATGTATTCCTTCAGCGTGATTCCCTCGACATACTCCATCACAATATACTGCAGCCTGTCGCCGTAGTTAACATTATAAACCTTAACTATATTGGGATGAGAAAGAAGAGAAATTGCCTTTGATTCATTTTTGAATCTGCGGCGGAATTCTTCATTCGCGAGAAACTCATCCTTCAATATCTTTACCGCGACTATCCTGTCATCAATATTGTCATACGCTTTGTAAACGACCGCCATTCCGCCTACGCCGACAACCTCCTGGATTTCATAGCGCCCGTCAAGTCTTTTTCCGGTATAATTATCCATTAATAACGCCACCCTTTCCTAATCAAACTGCGACAGCAACAACTGTAATATTATCTCCGCCGCCGTTGCTGATGGCCTTGTTTACTAAACTTCCGACATATTCCTCCGGACTTTTGTCAACCGCCTGAAGAACCAGGTCCTCTATGGAGGTGTAATTCGTCAGACCGTCAGTACATATCAGCACGATATCCCCTGCGCTGACATCCTCCTGACAAAAGTCCGCTTTTATGTATCCGTCAACACCGACTGCCCTTGTGATAAGGTGCTTTTTCGGGTGATTGATTGCCTGCTCGGCCGTTATGGTTCCGTCCTCAACCATTTTCTGGACTACGGAATGGTCTCTTGTGAGCTGTATGATGCCTCTGGTTGAGGGATTTATCAGGTACGCTCTGCTGTCTCCGGCATGAACAACATAGACAAATTCGTCCGTAATTATGGCTGCCACAACAGTTGTACCCATGCCTTCATATTTTTCGTCCGACAAAGACAGGGAATATATATGCTTATTCGCATTTTCCACCGCGGAAAGCAAAAGAGCCTTTATCGAAATATCACTCATACCCTCATAGTAGCCGCCGGTAATTCTTTCGCGTATGATACCGGCGCACTCTCTTGAAGCAACCGCTCCCTCAGATGCTCCGCCCATACCGTCGCACACAATAGCGTAACATACCCCCGTGCGCAATTCACCGAATGAGTAGGAGTCCTGATTGTTTTCTCTCTGAAGTCCTACATCGGTTTTAGCTACCAGAATCATTTTGAATCCCTCCTTCTGTGTTTCTCCGCCGTCTCAGTTGACCGCAGGAAGCATCAATATCGGAACCGAGTTTTCTCCTTACGGTAACACTTATACCGTATTTCTCAACAATTCCCGCAAACGCTTTCACCCTTTCGGGGCTGCTTGGGCGAAACGGACTTTTCGCCACCTCATTAACGGGTATGAGATTTACATGGCAAAGCATTCCTTTCAATCTTGAGCCGAGCTCATCGGCGCATTCATCCGAATCGTTAACTCCGCTCAACATTGCATACTCAAAAGAAATCCTTCTTGATGTTGTTTGTGTATATTTTTTACACGCCCCGAGTAAATCCTCTATCTTATATTTTCTGCTCACAGGCATGATTGTATTTCTTATTCTGTCATTCGGTGCGTGAAGTGAAACCGACAGGGTAAGCTGAAGATGAAGCTGTGCCAGCTCATTTATTTTCGGAACGAGACCGCAGGTAGAGAGTGAAATGTTTCTCATTGAAATATTTAGGCCCGCTTCGTTTGAAACCAGCTGAAGAAATCTGATAACATTGTCATAGTTTTCAAGCGGCTCGCCCATGCCCATAAGCACAATGTGGGATATTCTTTCTCCCGCCTCTTTCTGAGCAAGGTAGACCTGAGAGAGCATTTCACCCGGCGACAGGTTTCTTTTGAACCCGTCCAGAGTGGAGGCACAGAACCTGCATCCCATCCTGCAGCCTATCTGAGAAGAAACGCAGATTGAGTAGCCGTATTTGTATTTCATCAGCACGCACTCTGCGTAATCTCCGCCCTCCATTGAAAACAGAAATTTCATCGTTCCGTCGGCGGCGACCTGTTTGAGCTCCGTTTCGCAATGAGTAATGGGGAAGCTTTCGCTCAGTTCCAAACGCAATAACTTCGGCAGGTTTGTCATCTCGTCATAACTGCGGGCAAGCCTTTTGTGAAGCCAATCATATACCTGCCGCGCCCGGAAACTTTGTATGGATTTTTCACTGAATGCCCTTGTTACTTCTTCAAGGGTCATTGATAAAATGTCCATAAAATACCTTACTTTATTTTCTCTCAAACGCCGCAACGAAAAATCCGTCAGTTCCGTGAATATGCGGCATCAGGGTTAAGAACTTATCGTTTTTATTTGCTCTCGGGATATTGCTGCAATAATCCGCAACTCCGAAATCGCTGTGTTCCGAAAGAAATCTTTCACACACTTCCTCATTCTCGGCCGGATTTAAAGTGCAGGTGGAATAAACAAGTCTTCCGCCGGGTTTGAGGTAATTAACCGCGTTGCAGAGGATTTTATACTGTATTTCGGGAATCCCCTCTGTTTCACGGGCATTTTTAAATCTTATCTCGGGCTTCCTTCTTATCATGCCCAGACCTGAACAGGGCACATCACACAGCACTCTGTCCGCAAGACCGTAGTTTTTGTTATAGACGGAGGCATCTGACAGGTCAACGGTTATATTTCTCAGGCCGAGCCTTGCTGCGCCCTTTCTGATTAAATCCGTTCGTGACTGATAGACATCGAAGGCTTTTACCTGACCCGTACCCTTCAGCTTTTCAGCCAGAGTGAAGGCCTTGCCGCCGGGAGCTGAGCATAAATCAAATACGGTTTCTCCGGGTTTAACATCAACAGCTTCACAGCAAATCTGTGAAGACATATCCTGAACATGGAAAAGGCCGTCTTTAAAGGCTGTAAGCTGCTCAACGGAACCCGTATTGCTGAGTTCAAGAGCATCGGGCAGGAAATCGCAGTGTTTTCCTACAACTCCTTCCTCGGCAAGCTTCCACATAAGGGCTTCGGAATCAATTTTATCCGTATTTGCCCGAATTGATACCTGCGGAGTTTCAAGTGCTTTTCCGGCTATAGCTTTTGCAGTTTCAAGCCCGTAGGCATCTGACCAGAGCTGAATCAGCCATTCGGGGCAGGAATATCTTACCGAAACATATTCGATTGAATTCTCATCTTCATCAGGATATCTGAGCCCGTTCTCCGCAACCCGCCTTAAAACCGCATTAACAAGGGAGGCGGCAAAAGCGGATTTATTCTCCTTTGCCAGTTGGACGCTCTCACTCACGGCCGCGTGATCGGGAACCTTATCCATAAACAAAATCTGGTAGGCGCCCATTATCAATATCACGTGCAGCTCGGGACGCAGTTTTTTTGAAGCCTTGTTAAGATAAAGCTTTACGTTATAATCCAGTAGAATAAATCTGTCAAGCGAACCGTAAACAAGATTGGTGACAAAGGCTTTATCCCTCTCGTCAAGGTCATTATTATCCGAAAGCATATTATCGAGAACAAGGTTTGAAAACGCCGAATCCTTTTGAATTTTCAGTAAGATTTCAAATGCGGTCTGTCTTGCACTTTTCATTAAAACTACCTTCTGCTGTTTCTTGTAAATCTGAGTATAAATCTAAGCAGGTTGGCAAGTGACACAAGCATTGAAGCAACATATGTCAAAGCGGCGCTCTGAAGCACCTTTCTTGCCCCGTCAATTTCTTCGTTATAAAGGAGTCCGGTTTCCTCAATTACTTTGAGCGCTCTTTTACTCGCATCAAATTCAACAGGAAGAGTAACAAGCTGGAATACGAACACCGTTGCATATAGCCCCAGACCGAGATAAACGAGAGGTCCGAAACTCAGAATAAGACCGAGAACTGCCAGCGGCAGGCCTGCAGCCGAGCCGATTTTGCAAATCGGAATAATCGTATTTCTGATTTTTATCGGGGTATAACCCTCTGCGTGCTGGGCGGCGTGACCGGCTTCGTGACAGGCAACTCCTATAGCTGCTATCGAACTTGAACCGTAAACAGACTGGGAAAGGCTGATGACATTTGTCTGCGGATTGAAATTATCAGTCAGCGAACCTGCAATCTGCCTGACTGAAACATCGGCGATATTGTAGTATGACAGAATCGCCTGCGCCGCGGCTGCTCCGGTTATTCCTCTTGAATTAAGCACGGAGCTGAACTTATTGAAATTTGACTTTACCTTGTACTGCGCCCACATCGAAATAATCAATGCGGGAATAACAAGGATGAAATAATAAATGTCGGGATATAGCATAGCTGTTACCTCATTTACAGAATTTTATCCGCAATTACGGGATTACCTCTAAGGTAATCGCCGGCTGACATAGCTTTTTTGCCTTCCGCCTGCAATTCAAGTATTTCCACACAGTTCAAATCCCCGCAGGCAACCACAATTCTTCCGTCTTTGAAAACTATTTCGCCGGAATATCTGCCTCTTCCGTCTGTCAGGCGACTCCTGTGAATTTTTATCTTTTTCCCGTCAAGCTCCGCTGTGGATCCCGGCCAGGGATACAGCCCTCTGATGTGATTGTGAACCTGCCGGGCGGATTTGCTCCAGTCTATCGGAGAAAGTTCCTTTGATAATATCGGTGCATAGGTGGATATTGAATCGTCCTGTTTCCGCGGCTTTAACTCCCCTTTTTCAAGAAGCGAAATCGTTTCAAGCATCAATTCCGCTCCTAAATCCGCAAGAATATCGTGAAGTTCTTCCGCATTCATATCATCGGTTATCTCAACTTCCTTTGACAGAAGCATATCACCGGTATCAAGCCCTTCATCCATTTGCATGGAGGTAACTCCCGTTTTTTTCAGACCGTTGATAATCGACCACTGTATCGGTGCCGCTCCTCTGAGTTCGGGAAGCAGGGAAGCGTGAATATTTATACAGCCGTATCGCGGATAATGAAGAATGTCCGCGGGCAGAATTTTGCCGTACGCCTCAACAATAACCAAATCCGGAGCGGCTTGCCTGAGCATCTCAAGTGCCGTGCCGTCCTTCATTTTAGCAGGCTGATACACCTTTATTCCGTTAGCAACCGCAATCTCCTTGACAGGAGGAGGAGTCAGAATTCCTTTTCTCCCTTTGGGCTTGTCCGGCTGGGTAAAAACCCCCGTAACCGTATGACCGGAGCCAATCAGTTTTTCAAGACACGGAACCGCAAAATCAGGTGTGCCCATAAATACTATTTTCATATCATTTTCCTTTTGCCGCTCTCTGGGTAAAAATTATTCCGTCAAGGTGATCTATCTCGTGGCAGAAGCATCTTGCTTTAAGACCTTCTCCTTTGTAGATTACCCACTTGCCGTTTCTGTCCTGAGCTTTGACTTTGACCGTTTCCGGCCTGCAGGTTACCGCAGATTCGCCGGGCAGTGAGAGGCAGCCTTCGGTCTCGAACTGCTCACCCTCGCTTGATATTATCTCAGGATTAACCAACTCAAGATAACCGGAGTGATCCGGCGTGCAGTCCATAACCACAACTCTTCTGAGCACTCCGACCTGGACTGCGGCAAGACCTACGCCTTCTGCCTCATACATGGTTTCCTTCATGTCATCAAGCAGTTGCCAGAGCCTCTTGTCAAAGTTCTCGACAGAGCGTGATTTTTTTTTGAGAATGTCATCGCCGATTGTAACTATTTTTCTTGTTGCCATATCATTACCTCAAAGTATTGTATCCGGATTTATATCTGCGTAAACTGTCACATTCCTGAATTTCGGATCGGTTTCGGAATTAATCAGCACTTCCGATATCATCTGCCGGAAGCTCTTTGTGTTGTGACATTTGATTATGATTCTGTATCTGAATTTCCCGCCGACCTTGGCTACCCTTGCGGGCGCAGGCCCGAGAACTATTATTTTCTCATTTTTGTAAGCTCCGCCGGTCATTTCCCTAAGAGCAGTTATAAGACTGACAGCGGAAAGTTTGACCGCTCCCTCGTTTGAACCGTTGATACCGATTACGCACAAATCGCAGTACGGCGGATAAATCATTCCTTTGCGTATTTTTATCTCCGTGCCGTAAAACTCATCGTAATCCTGCCTCGCGGCAATCTGTATGATTTCATTTTCCGGGGTTATGGTCTGAATAATTGCGGAGCCTTCGTATGAGCCTCTTCCGCTTCTCCCTATGACCTGGGTTAAAAGAGAAAAGGTTTTTTCCATACTTCTGAAATCGTCATTGTAAAGCTGCTGATCTATCGAAATCACACCTACCAGAGTGACATTCGGAAAATCAAGACCTTTGGCAACCATCTGAGTGCCGATTAGAATGTCATACTCTCCCTTTTCAAATGCGCTGAACAGCCTCTCGTGGCTGTCTTTTGCCGTCGTTGTATCTGCGTCCATACGCAGAATTCTCGCATCGGGAAAGAGGGACTGAAGCTCATCCTCTATCTTCTGCGTGCCGTAACCTGCATAGCGTACAGACTGCTCGTGGCAGGACGGACATTCACACGTAACCGGCAGCGAATAGCCGCAATAATGACACATAAGCCTCTTGTTGGCGATATGGTACGTCATCGAAATACTGCAGTTGGGGCAGGTTATGACCTCATTGCAATTATCGCAAACAGCAAATGTATTGTATCCTCTTCTGTTTATCAGGAGTATGCTTTGCTTTCCCGCTTCAATATTCAAATTGACCGCTTCATAAAGCTCACGGCTGATTTCCCGGCATGCCGGCATTTTCTCCGCTGTCCTCATATCGACCGTAAGCACTTTCGGCATTATGGCATTGCCGTATCTGTTTCTTAAAACACTGATTCTGTACTTTCCGTCAAGCGCGGCGGCATACGTTTCAACCCTCGGAGTAGCCGATGCCAGAATCAGCAGGCAGTTATTCTGCGCCGCTCTGAATTTTGCTACATCAGCGGCATCATATCTCGGAGTTTTTTCGGATTTATAAGTGTGCTCCTGTTCTTCATCTATGATAATGAGACCGATATTCTGAATCGGAGCAAATATCGCGCTTCTTGTGCCTATAATAATCTTTGCTCTGCCCGATTTCACCTTTTTCCACTGCTCGCTTCTCTCTCTGACAGACAGAGCAGAGTGAAAAACCGCTATATCCCTGCCGTATCTCCTGCAGAAAATGCCGAGAGCCTGCGGAGTAAGACCTATTTCGGGAACAAGGAAAATTACATTTTTTCCGTCATCTATAACCTTATCGATGACACTCATATAGACTGATGTCTTTCCGCTCCCTGTCACGCCGTAAAGCAGGGCAGTTTCTCTTTTTCCGGAAAAAGCCGCTTCACACAGCTCGGAAAAAGCCTTCTCCTGCTCGGGAGTCAGGTTTATCTCCGTTCTCTCTCCGTCTGTATCGGAAAAATCCTGAAAATAATTCACCGGGCTGTCAAAAAACTCGGCAGCGCCGTTTTTGACGAGGGCATTGGCAACGGCAGGCGTACTGCCTGTGAAATAACAGAGCTCTCTGACCGATGCGGTACCGACATCATTGAGAATATCAGCCATTTCTTTCTGCTTGGCCGTAAGTTTTATCTCTGTTTCCGAAGGAATAAGACGCATCATTCTCTTTGTCAGGTCTCCGAGCTTTTTAATTGCGTCATCTTTCTCAAAGATCAGCTCTTTTTTGACAAGTTTTGCCGGAACGGAATAATCGGGCACCATACCGAGATTCTTGAAAACGTTATCTCCCTTGACATATACTCCGCGCTTTTCGAGATATCCATAAAACTCCGCTTCCGGACCCGTCAGTTTTTTTACGGCATCTTCATCCGCACCCGGATTGACAATATATGATCTGACCATTTTGTATTCTATGCCGGCGGGTATCATAACTTTTGCGGCTTCATACAGGGTACAAAAAGTCCTGTCTTTGACAAACCTTGCAAGCTCCAGCATTTTTTCATCGAGCAGCGGGGTTTCGTCGATAACGCTCAGAATCTTCTTGAGTTTTGAGCAATCGTTTCTTTCTTTCAGCCCGTATATTATCCCGAGAGTCTTTTTGTTCCCCTTGCCGAAAGGAACAGTAACCCTGCACCCGGGGCGGGCAATTCCGGTCAGTTCAACGGGGATAATATAGTCAAATTCCGCATCAAACGAGTAATTTGCCGCCGCAACGGCAACACCTGCGCATTTCAACTTTATCCCTCCCGTCAACTTTATACCGGATTGAATCAGATATTCTTTATCTCATCCGGCTCATCTATTACATATTCACCGTCAAGGATTTGCTCAAGAGCAAGAGAAACGGGCTTTTCAGTGATAATCTCATTGTTGTCCTTGGCTTCCTCGGCTATCTCTCTGGCTCTTTTTGCCGTTGCTGTTACAAGTGAATAACGGCTCATATGGCCTTTGAGGATTTCGCTTAAATCGGGATTAAACATTATTGATTACCTCGCTTATAAGATTTGGATTTCTTGATATCTTATGCTTCTCGGAATTCAGGATTTCCTGAAAATCCGAAACCGCTTTTTCTACTTCCGAGTTGACCACCGCATATTGGAATTCGGTTGCTCTGCGGATTTCCTGCTCGGCAATAAACAGCCTGTGGCTGATTGTTTCTTCATCATCGGTGCCGCGCTTTCTGAGCCTTTCTTCAAGCTCGGCAAGGGAGGGCGGCATCAGAAATACGCTCACCGCATCGGGATAGAGCTTGCGGATTTTCTCGGCTCCCTGAACTTCAATTTCAAGGATAACATTTATGCCGTCGTTAATCATATCATCTACCGGCGCTTTGGGAGTGCCGTAGTAATTGCCGGCATACTCGGCATATTCGAGCATACTGCCTTCTTTGATTTTTTTCTCAAAATACTCCCTGGAAACAAAGTAATAATCCATACCGTCAATTTCGCCGTCCCTGATTTTCCTCGTTGTCATTGAAATTGATACTCTCAGGTCATCATTTGTTTCAAGCATTTCTCGTAAAACCGTATCTTTCCCGCATCCTGAAGGACCTGAAAAGATTATAAGGAGACCTTTTCTATCACTCATATTCGGTTTCTCCTTCGTCGGGTATATCATTCAGGCGGCCGTTAACCGTTTCTCCCTGTAAATAGGTCAGGATGATGTGGTCGCTGTCGGTTATTATGACAGCCCTCGTTCTGCGCCCGTGAGTTGCGTCAATCAGATTTCCCCGTTCCTTGCCTTCCTGAATCATTCGTTTAACAGGAGCGGACTCCGGGCTGACTATGGCTACAACTCTGTCGGCGTTTATGAGATTGCCGAATCCGATATTAATCAGTTTCATCAGTTCACCTTATTCGATATTTTGTATCTGTTCACGTATTTTCTCTATCTCGGCTTTGATGTTGATAACATTTCTCGCTATCTCAACATCATTTGCCTTTGAGCCGATGGTGTTTGCTTCTCTGTTCATTTCCTGAACAAGAAAATCCATTTTCTTACCGATAGCCTCTTTTGCTTCGAGAAAAGTGCGCATCTGGGAAATATGGCTTCTGAGCCTTACCGTTTCCTCGGCTACTGCTATTTTATCCGCAAAGACAGCGGCCTCGGTGAGAACCCGCTGCTCATCTATATCGGCGGTGTTGAGCAATTCTTTAAGCCTTGATGTCAGTTTTTCGTTATATTCCCTGACAGTTTCGGGAGAACGCTTTTCAACACAGGCGACTAAATCAAGGATGGTATCAAGCCTCGAAGCGACATCTGCCCTGAGCTTTTCGCCCTCTGCAGAGCGCATATTAATGAAACCGTCCGCGGCACAGTCGGCAACGGCCCTGACAGCATTCCAGATTTTTTCCTCGTCGGCGGCCTGTTTTCTTGCGGTGAAAATATCGGGTATTCTGACAACGTCGGTAAGTCTGATGTTATTCTCCATGCCGTATCTTTCCGAAATCTCTCCGTACGCTTTCAGATAACTGCTCAGGAGCGGATGATTGACTTCAATAACTACATCAGGCTCTTCAGTATTCTCAATCAGGACATTGCATTCCATCTTTCCCCTGGCGAGAATACCCGAAAAATAGCTTTTCAGTTTTTCATCGAGAAAGCCGTAATTGCGCGGCAATCTTGAACTGAATTCAAAATATCGGTGGTTTACGCTTTTGATTTCAACGGTGATATTCATCCCGTCAACAATCTCCTGCGCCCGGCCGTAGCCGGTCATACTTTTTATCATCAGGTATCACTCCATCAATGTTTGCATCCGCAGGCGGATGATGTAAGTGCTTCGGGGATTTCAACCGTCAGTTCTTTTTCGGAGAAACCCAAACGCCTGAAAGCCGGCGCAAGCATATCCTCCTTAATAACCGAGAGATAGCATCCCCTGTTTGCGCAGAAGTTCATCGAACTCCTGACAAGGCCCTCAAGTACGGTATCATCCCCGCACTTGATGCTTTCAAAATGCATCGTATAGCCGTCATTGACAAAACTGCACGCTCCGCACGCCTTGTCGTCATCAAAGGCTGTGAAAGTGCAGAGACGGTCTTTTGTATCAGTCAACTTGAAAATAAGCATTATGTTACTCTTTTCCCGGCGAAGCCGCAGAATGAAGAGAGTTGACCTCCTTTTCTGTCAGGTTGCGGTATTTGCCGGCAGGCAATGTTCCCAGTCTGACCGGACCGATTGAAACCCTTTTAAGGCGCATAACCTCAAGGCCGAGAGAATCGCACATACGGCGAATCTGTCTGTTGCGTCCTTCGTGAAGAATTATTTCAAGCACTGTTCTGTCATCCGATTTTTCCGTAATACGGACTTCGGCAGGCGCAGTTATGCCGTCTTCAAGTTCAATACCTGCAGAAAGAGCCGCGGTCTGCTGCTTGGAAACCTCTCCCCTTACGGTGACCCTGTAAGTCTTTGAGACATGATGTGAAGGATGCATAACTGCATTGGCAAACTCACCGTCATTGGTCATAATCAGTGCGCCTTCAGACACCCTGTCAAGCCTGCCTACGGGGTAGAGTCTTTCACCTATATCTTTCACAAGCTCCGTGACACATTTGCGACCGAATTCATCGTCGGTTGTTGTGACAAAGCCTCTGGGCTTGTTGAGCAAAATGTAATACAGATTACCTGAGCGGACAACCTTTTTGCCTCTGACGGTAATATTGTCCCTCAACGGGTCAACACTGTCACCTATCGCGGCTACGCGGTTATTCACTCTCACGACTCCGGCGGCTATAAGTTCCTCGGACTTACGTCTCGACGCCACTCCGGCTTCTGAAAGAAATTTTTGAAGTCTTATCTTCTTTTCGGGCACAATCAGACCCTCCCGGTTTTGATAACAGCCCTGAAGTTTCAGCCTTCCTGAACAGGAGCTGTTTCGTCGTTCTTTTCCATATACTCGGCAATCGCACTGTCAACAGAGGTATCTTTATGCTTTATCTGGGAGATAACATCGGATGCCTTGTCAACAAGGTCGGGTACCATGCCGATAACACGCTCAACCGAACCCTCTGCCGCATTGATATACTTAACGGTGACATTGCCGTTATTGATAACGAGGAAGGCAACCGGATTGATTGTTATGCCTGCTCCGCCGCCGCCGCCGAAAAGTTCCTGGTTGCTCTTTGAGGGAAAATCACTTCCGCCTGAAGCAAAGCCGTAGGTAACTTTGGAAACGGGGATAATCTGAATAGTGTCGCTGACCTTGATAGGGTCGCCGATAATAGTGCTGACGTCAACAAGGTCCTTGATTTTTTCGATTGATGTGCCGAGGATTCCCGATGCTGATTGTTCTTTCATTTTCTTTTTCACCTTTCTTGTTTATGTAGTGGGTACGCTGATATCTTTTGATTTCTCTTCGGCCGGTACCTTCTTAGCCTTTGAACCTTTGAGAAATTTGATAACAATCCTAAAGAGCATTACAACGCCGGACACAATAAGGGCGTTTATGAGCTTAATGGGTCTTACAGCTATTTCCGTGTGAAGCCGCGCCTTGTTTTTTCCTTCAATAAAGTCCGGATTTACGTCAAGACTGTATTTTTTTACTCTCATATTTGACGTTATAAAACCCATGGCGGGGAAGACTGCCGAGCAAACCTTGCCGTATTTTATCGCGGTTTCGGAACTGTCACCGGCGCCGACAAGCAGCGAAACGAAAAGTTCATTTATCGTGAATGAGCGGGCTATGCGCCCGAACATTCCTTTGAGCTCTTTAACAAGTCTCTGTAAGAGCTCTACGACTCCTCCGACTCCGTTGTTCTTATAGAACCGCACAAAGATATTGTCGCCTTTTTCCTTCGGTTCAGGCACTTTGTCGTCGGTTTTCTCGGGCTTTTTCTCCTTTTTCTTTTTCTCTTTCTTCGGCTTCTTCTCTTTTTTCGGAAGGATATTGAATTTCAAAAACAGCCAACCGACAGAAAGAGTTACTCCGTCTTCCGAGTGAACAGTCACTCTGACGCTCACGGACAGCAGAACAACAAAGAAAAGAATTACAGCGAGAATAATGTACAATGCGGTCATTGCTCGCCCTCCTCCTGAAGCCGTTCCTCTTCTTCAAGCTCCGACTGGAAGAAATTTGTTATCTGCTCACCCTTGCTGCTGTCAATTTCATCTTCATCTTCGCCTATCCTTTCCCTTTCCGGACTTTCCGGTAACTCGGGAAGATCGGCAAGCGATGTCAGGCAGAAGCAGCGGAGAAAATTCGGTGTTGTTCCGTAAAGCAGAGGTCTGCCGGGCAAATCAAGCCTTCCTCTTTCTTCAAGCAGGCCTTTCTGGCAGAGGGTTGCTATAACGCCTGTGCAGTCAACGCCCCTGACCTGCTCAATATAAGCCTTGGTTATCGGCTGATTGTAAGCAACAACTGCCAAAACCTCAAGCGCCGCATTCGACAGGGGGGTGTTTTTCTTCAGATCGAGAACAGTCCTGATATAGGGGGCATACTCCGTTCTTGAACAAAGCTGGTATTTATCTCCGAGTTTCAGTATACAGATACCGCTGTGAAAATTTTCATACCTGGCGCCGATTTCGAACAGGGCAGACCTTATATCTTCAACATCGGTTTCAAGCGCCTGAGCAATTCTGGATATTTCGAGCGGCTCGCCTGCAGCAAAAAGCACAGCCTCAACGCAGGCTCTGAGTTCCTCATTCGTCAATTTCTACTTCCTCCCCCTCTCCGTTCAGTAAAATTATATCGGGATTTTCGGATTCACCGCTGACCGCCAATCTTTTTGCCTTAATCATTGCAAGCAGGGCAATGAATGTTGCTACCATTTCGGAACGTGACTCCGACTTCTCAAAAAATGACATAAATCTGTGTTTCTTTCCGTCTCTGAATTTTCCCGTAATAATACTTATCCTTGAAGAAACGGAAACAATCTTACGCGAAACTATAGCCCTGAACGAATCTACAGGCGGCGGCAATCTGCGAAGTCCTCTGCCGACCGCTTCAATATAAGCCTTAAAAATATCAACGGGCTCGTGTATACGCGTATATGTCATATCAACTTCAATTTTTTCTTCTTCTCTGCAGCCGTAATCAAATCCGCCTTCGGATTCCCTGAGCTTTCCGGCTATCATTTTACAGTCTCTGTATTCAATCAATTCGCCTTTAAGCTCTTCGACGAGTTGCTCGGTTTCCTCTTCATGAACAGGCAGGAGAGAAACCGTCTTGATATAAATCAGGCGGGCTGCCATTTCAAGAAATTCACTTGAGATATCAAGGTCATCTTCCTGAAGAGAACGTACATATTCAAGGTACTGTTCAATTATTTCCATTATCGGGACATCATTGATGCTGACCTGTTTTTTGCCTATCAACTTGAGAAGCAAATCCATAGGACCTTCAAACACCTCAAGTTTATACTGTATCTTTTCCAAGATGAAATCCTCGCTTTATCTGACAAGATTGAACGGGAGCCCGGTAAGCCACATAAATCCTCTCATAATCGATGAGGACAAAAACGCAAGAGGTGTCGAAAGAATTCCTGTAAAAAGAATAACCAGTACACCTATCATAATGTAGCGCTCATATTTCATAATTGCAAAGTAATACTTTGCGGGAATAATGAGATTGAGTATCCGTGAACCGTCAAGCGGCGGAACGGGAATAAGATTGAAAACGGCAAGATTGATATTGATTACCGCCGCAAAATAAAAGAACGAAAAACATACGCTTGCAAGCGTTCCTCCGCCTGTCACTACCCAAAGCTTGCTCGCATTCGTCACAAGAGCGAAAAACAGCGCCATAACGAGATTTGACAGAGGACCGGCAGCGGCGGTAATTGCCATACCCCCTCTGGGATTTTTAAAATTTCTCGGATTTACCGGAACCGGCTCCGCATAGCCGAAACCGACAAGGAATATCATCAAAGACCCGAGAAGGTTCAGATGAGCAAGCGGATTGAGAGTCAGCCTGCCTTTGAGCCTGGGTGTATCATCACCCAACCTGTCCGCCGTAAGAGCGTGGGCAAACTCGTGAATCGGCAGAGTGCAGAAGACAACGAACACTCTCGCCATAAGTTTTATTATCAAATCGAGATACGAATCACTGCGAAATAAATCAAGTAACATCGGAAATAGTCCTTTCAATAACGACCATACGTTCGGTATTTGCAAAATCTTTTACTGCGTGCGCTTTACCGTAGGCGGCAAATATCTTTGCAATGCTTTTCGCCTGATCCTCCCCGCACTCAACCGCAACGGCATCGCTGCCCGATTTCATCGCCCTTTCGGCAATGGCGTAATAGAATTCAAGCCCGTCCTCTCCTCCGTCGAGAGCCTCTACCGGCTCCCTGAGAACCTCGCGCTGAAGGCTTCCGCATTCGGAAGACCTGATATAGGGAGGATTTGAAAGAATAAGATCAGCCTTCGGGAATGTAAGCTTTCTGTCGAAAATATCTCCCTTTACGGTAAAAACATTTCCGAGCTGAAGTCTCGCCCTGTTTTTCTCGAGGTATTCAAATGGTTTGTCATATTTCTCTATAAGAAATACCCATGAATCCGGAATGAGCTTTGCGACAGTCAGCCCTACGCAGCCTGTACCCGCGCAGAAATCTATTACAACAGGTGCCTTCTTACCTTTCAGCCTTTCAAGAGCACAGTCAACAAGCATTTCCGTTTCCGGTCTGGGGATAAGAACTCCCTCACCTACGGAATACTCAATACCGTAGAAAGGCCAGGTGCCCGTGATATATTGAACCGGGATGCCGCTCTTTCTTTTTTCGATAAGTTTCTCATACTCCGGGCAAATATCGCCGCAGTCCCTGTCAAATGATAAAAGCAAACCGGAATGCGACAGACCTGTTGCGCTTTCAAGCAGCCAGAGAGCTTCATTTTCAGCGTTATCGGTACCGCAATCTTTTAATGATGCCGTACCCTTTTTCAGAAGCTGTCCTAACGTCATTCACATTTCTCCGCGGGACTGTCTTCCGTTTCGTCTTCTGTTTCGACGGTTTCAGCGGTTTCGGCAACTTCAGCACATTCGGCGCATTCGGCCTTCTCCTCTTTCGGAGGCGCTTCGCCTGAAAGGCAGGCCTTCATTGCCTCAATGGCGACCTCGGCTATCGGTCCGTCCGGCTCTGCGGTTGTTATTCTCTGCATAGCAAGTCCGGGGGCGGAAAGAAGTCTGGTGAATCTGTTGGGGTATTTGCCTGCAAGCTGAATGAATTCGAAACCGATACCCATTATCAGCGGCAGAAGAAGGAGCTTAATAATTATCCAGAGCCAGCGTGTTTCCGTGATTGACCTGGGCAGAAGCATCGCCGCAACGGAAGAAATCAGAATACTGAGCAATATGGTTACAAAAATAAAGCTTGTGCCGCAGCGGGGGTGAAATCTTTTTTCTTTCAGAACATTCTCCACAGTCAGTTCGTGACCGTGCTCAAAGCAGAATATCGTCTTATGCTCCGCTCCGTGATACATATAGACACGCTTTATGTCCTTCATCTTTGATGTTGCCCACATATAGAAAACGAAAATAACGATTCTGATGGCACCTTCGATGATGGGCCTGAAATTAAACCCGTGAATATCACTGAGGTCTATGCTTTTAATCACATGCTCGTTTAACAGGCTGTATGTCAGCGTGGGCAGATAGAAGAAAAGTAAAAACGCAAGTCCGATACCGAGCACCGAGGCCACAGTACCGATAACCGCCATCATCTTGGGCCCGAAATGATCACTGAGCCATTTATCGAGTTTGGAGTCGCTTTCCTCAGCCTCAATTCCTTCTGTTGTTTTTTCTGCCGATTCCATAAGAAGCCGGTAACCCAGAATCATGGACTCCACGAAGGAGATGATTCCTCTGATAAACGGAGTATTGAGAACAGGATATTTCTTACGCACGGAGGTGAATTCTTTCATCTCGGTTTCTATTGTACCGTCGGGAAGCCGGCAGGACATTGCCGTTCCTTTCGGTCCTCTCATCATTATGCCTTCCATAAGCGCCTGACCGCCTACGGCAACATAGTTGCAGCTTTTACTCATTGTGTACCTCCTCTGCATTGGATTTCGGCGGAAGTTCAACGGGCAATGTGATAACCACCGTTGTGCCCTCCCCGAATGTACTCTGAATGTCAAGGGTGCCTCCGTGCAGTTTGATAATCTCATCACAGATGGCGAGCCCTATGCCGGAACCCCTGACCGTATTATTCGCCTTATAAAATTTCTCTTTTACGTGAGGAAGGTCCTCCTCTTTAATTCCTGCGCCGTTGTCACTCACCGTAACTATCAGCGACGAGCGGTCTTTTATCTCAGCTGAGATATTTATCTTGCCGCCCTGCTCCGTATATTTGAGAGCATTGTCGAGAATGTTGATGAACACCTGCTTTATTCTTGAAGAATCACCGACACCGGGAGCAGGCTTTTTCGGAACGTTATACAGAAACTCCTTGCCCTCTTTTATCGCCCTCTCCTTGAAGGAAAAGACCGTTTCGTCAAGCTCCGCAAGGAAGTCCAGTTTTTCACTCTGCAATTTCATCCTGCCGCTGTTCATTCTTGAGAAATCGAGCAATTCCTCAACCATCTTGTTCAGTCGGCCTGATTCGCTGATGATGATTTCCATTCCTCTTTTTGAGGTAGCGGGGTCGCTGTCCCCAATCTGAAGCAGAGTTTCGCCCCAGCCGCTTATGGCAGTCAAAGGAGTTCTGAGTTCGTGGGACACGGTGGAAATGAAATCGTTTTTCATCTTGTCGGATTCCGACAGTTTATCCGCCATATCGTTAATCGTGTTGCAGAGTTCGCCTATTTCATCATTGTACGGATAATGCTCTATACTGGCGTTAAGGTCACCCACGGCGATTTTCTTTGCGGTTTCGCCTATCTCTTTAACAGGGTTTACGATTGAACGGATAAACATCATGCCCGAAAAGATGAGCGCACCGTAAAGGGCAACGGCAACAGCGACAATCAAAGCCGATATATTCAAAAGTTGTTTGTCTATGGCGTCCATCGAAACAAGAAATCTCAGCGCTCCGCCGATTTCCCCGTCGTTATAGCGATATGTACAGGTGGAAGCCATTATTTTTTCACCCGAGGGAAGTCTGCCCATCCACAGAGCAGTACCGGTATCATTTGAAACCGCCTCATCAAAATCGGGCATACTTACATCTGAACTTATGGCAAATCCCGTTGATGAAACTATAACCTTGCCTGCTCTGTTTATTCCCCAGACAGCAATTGAGTTTTTATCGGGATAACCCTCTACATAATCTCTCGCCGCAAGATCAAATCCGGATGTTGACGCTCCGTAAAGATTAAAGACAGAGTGTATTTCATCCTGAGTCATAACCTCGACCTTCATCCTTGCCGTGTCGTAGTAGTAACTCCTGATGAACAGGAAAAGAGCAACGGCAACTATGATGAGAATAAGAAGTATGACAAGGGCAACGTTGGTAAACCAACGTCTGCTCAGGCTTCTGTATTTCATCACTGTCCCTCCTTTGCTCCGATGTAATTTAACTTACGGTTCCCACTTATAGCCGACACCCCAGACAGTCAGCAGGTGCTTCGGCACTGAGGGACTGTCCTCAACCTTCATACGCAGGCGGCGGATGTTGACATCAACTATTTTTTCTTCGCCGAAATACTCGGTGCCCCAGACTTTATTCAGAATATCAGTCCTGCTGAGTGCCTCACCCGGCCTTGAAAAGAAAAGCTCGATAATCTGGAATTCGACCTGAGTCAGCTCAATGTATTTACCGGCCCTCGTGAGAGACCTTGAACGTATGTTGAGTTTGAATTCGCCGAGTTCAATTACTTCATCGGCTTTTTGTGATTTATTATCCGACAGTGCCACCCTGCGGTATATGGCGTCCACACGCGCCATAAGTTCGGAAGGTGAGAACGGCTTTGTCATATAGTCATCCGCTCCCATCATCAGGCCTGTCACCTTATCCATTTCCTGTGATTTCGCAGAGAGCATTATTATGCCTATGGTGCCGCTCTTCGACCTGAGCTCTTTGCAGACCGAAAAGCCGTCAAGGTTAGGCATCATAACATCGAGGATGGCAACATCTATATCGCCGTCGCAGTCGTTATACCTTTCGATTGCCTGCTCGCCGTCCTCCGCCTCGACGACATCGTAGCCCGCCCTTTTCAGGTTTATAACCACGAAGTCTCTTATCGCCGCTTCGTCTTCGGCTATCAATACTCTTTTCATATTCTCATTCCCGTCAAGGTAATTTTTTAACAATATTTTTTATGGTTTCTCCGTCGAGCCCCGTTTCGACTCCGTCACGGTTAATGCTGACACAAATGATACTGTCAAGCCTTGAGATAATAATGATGTCCTTACTGTGATTTTCACTTTCCCATCTGTCACGCGGGATTTTCAGAACCGTGAAAAGTGCGTTGCCTGTCTTTTCATATGCCACAGGGTCATAAATAATCCATGCGGTCCAGTCTGTTCCCACATACTTGCTCAAGCCGGGATCCTTGATTTTGAGTTCGTCAAGATCAATGTAGTAATCTTCGCTGACATTTACCAGCGACTTGATAATATCTGTTTTTTTATTGCCCTCAAAATCCGTCCACTCCGTGAGGTAAACATCCTGATTATCATCTTCTCCGGATTTCTTATAAACCGTCTGCACGGGAATCTCTATTCTTCCGTCTCCGTTTATATCTGAGCAGGGTATGGGCTCATATCTGAGAGAAGCGGTGTTGGAATTACTCTCCTCGTCAAACAGAGGAGCAAGCAGAACCTGCAAGTAGTCATTCCAGTAGAGCACCTCGGTTATCATCATATCTCCGCTCTTGGTGGCGTCGAGATAAACCTTGGTATTACCGCTGATATTATCCTTCTCTCTTTTGAAAGAAACATATCCGCCTACATTCGGGTCAACCTTTGTTTCGCCCAGAATCTCGAGATTCTGACCCGTGAATTTCATAATTCTGGCAAATTTTTTGACAACGTCGTTTTCCATTTCGGACGTTATATAGAAAATTTCCTCTTCCCCGTCTCCGTCAATATCAAATACCTTGGCAATGTCGCACGACTCTTTTGATATCTCCGTATACCTTACCGCCGATGTACCGGAGCGGTAAACGGAAAAAATGTCTGCGTTTGAGATACCCGAAAAACTCCAGATAACAACAAGCTCCGCCATATTGTCGCCGTCAAGGTCGGAGATGAGCATCGAATCAACCCCGTCACCGTAGCCTCTGTAATCGCCGCATTTTTTCCAGTTGCCTTTATAGTTTTTGAATACTGAAAAACTTGCGGTGTTTCCTTCAAGGGCATCACGGTAAAACACGATTCCCTCCTCTTCGCCGTCACCGTCAATATCGCTGACCGTAATGGCGGAAAGATAGTCACCGTCTTTGGGGTTGCAAAGAGTAACGGTGCTTCCGACAGAGGAATTGAATGCATCAATCAAGTCTTCATACTCGGAGAAATAAAGGGGCGGCATAAGAAGCGACTCCGCAGAACGGAAGAAATCAATTGAATCGCAGGACGAAAAAAGCAATAAAGACGCAAGAGCCGTTATCACTATTGAAACTGCGGCTTTTAATTTCAAGCTGCCCACCTCCCCTATTGTTGTGCTGTGTATTATAACATAAAATATATAAGCATTTCAATATAAAATAATAATATTTTATTAAGAAATTATTTATTAAAAAACCGGAGAATTCAATCTCCGGTTTGAATCATATTCAGTTGAGAGTTACCGTGGCAGTATAATCACCGTAAATCCAGTAATCCGTGCCGGCAAATGCAACAGGCAAAATAAGTGTCTTTTCTCCCTCGGGGTCAACATCGGTCATATCAACCGTCAGGGAAATATCCGAGGACGAGATATCCGAAATTGAGTTTTTCGGTCCGACAACAGTGACCTCATTAAAATTGAGGACCGCCTGGGCATTGACTCCGTCGGGTACATTTATGCACTCAACCTCACTCACGGGAACAAACACCAGGTCCATATTATCAACCTTAACCGTTACGGTAAATTCGGTTGTTCCGTCAAGCACCTTTGCGCTTGAAATGCTGTCGGCTTTGATTTTGAATTTATTTTCCCCCGGTTGGAGCTGGGAAAAATCAATAGAGGCTACAACAAAATCGGTTGCATTCGAGTCAAGAGCATCGGTAGGAATTCCGTAAGTAGTCTGCGCGGGTGATACCTTTGCCGGGAACCCTTCGAACCGCCCGGAAGGTTTACCTGTAAAACCTACAGTGTTTTTAAGAGTTATTCTCTTGTAAATCGGCAGTTTAACATTTACTGTGTCATGGTTATAAGTGACATAATTGAGCGAGCTTCCGTCTTTTGTAACCGGGCTGACGGCAACAGATTCGGTGACACTTTCGGTAAGATTTGAAAGCGATACCCTTGCTATAACTCTGTCAATCTTATTTATTTCGCTTCTCGCGCCTTTAATCTGAACGGTCGGATAATCAAGAGCAAACTCTCCCGCTTCATATCCGTCTGCGGTAACGCTGTCGAGACTGTCATTTTTCACCTCGACCTTGAATTCCATCTTATCCTCGTAATCAAAGAAGACTTCAATCTTATTCTGGGACAGACCTACAACCGTGAATAAATCGGCGTTTCCGCTCACGGATGTTTCAAGATTAAGCTCATACTCACCGGAAGTTGTTACAGGACCTACGTTTGCGTTAACGCTGACCCTGTCCTGATAATCCTTTGACGTTACAATATATTTCTTACCGCTGATTGTGACGTTAACAGTAAAGTCAGTGTCGGTATAGCTCTTCAAACCCAGACTGTCGAGGGCAGTGGTATCTATATTAACGGGAACATTGGCAATAACCGCCGTGGTCTCCGGAGAAAATTCCACAGTTATAACAAGCCAGATTATTACTGCGGCTATAACGGAAAAGACGGCAAGAAACTTGTTGCTGTAAAACAGTGCTCCCAATTTGGATTTTGACTTCATCTCTTTTTACCCTTCAATAACCTTTTTATCATACTTCCGTTTTCGTTTTCATCTGTACTGTCACGGGTGAGAAGGCTCATAAGTTCCGCCCTCAGAGCCGCCTCTGAGTATTTCATTTTCAATTTTCCGCCCGACGCAACAGATATACCCCCGGTCTCTTCCGATACGACAATAACTATTGAATCGCTCACTTCACTCATACCTATTGCAGCCCTGTGCCTTGTGCCGAGATCACTTGAAACATCGTCGTTGTTGTCGGTCAGAGGAAGCACGCACCCTGCGGCTGTCACCCTTGCGTCTCTGATGAGAACGGCTCCGTCGTGGAGCGGAGAGTTGGGAAAGAAAATATTCCCTATAAGTTCATGCGATATTTCAGCATCAAGTTTTGTTCCCGTTGAAACGATGTCATTAAGGAGGTTTTCTCTCTCAAAGACTATAAGAGCGCCGGTTTTGTTTTCACTCATACGCTGAACTGCTTTGCAGATTTCGATTATACCCTTTTTAATCTCCTCGTTCTGAACGTCGTCATAGCCCCGCCGCAATATACTCGAAACGCTCACACGGCTCTTGCCCAAACGTTCAACAAGCTGTCTTATCTCCGGCTGGAAAATAACAATAACCAAAATGATTATATCCTTGAACGCCGTTCGGAAGATATAGGAACTCGCCTGCATATCAAGCGTGTAAACTATGAAATAGCACAGGGCTATTAACAGGACGCCCTTGAATATCTGGACGGCTCTGGTTTCCCTGATTATCTTTATGCCTTCATAGATAAGAAAGGTAACAAGCAGAATGTCCAGCAAATCAAAAATGCCGAAATCTATTGACTTTATTTTCTCGAACAATCCGAGAATTTTATCCCACATTTCCATACTGTAAAGTCCCTTCAAGGAAGCTGATAGATTAATAATATCACTTAAAGAAGCGTATTTCAAACAAAACAAAAACAGTTAACAAAAAATTAATCGGTTGTTTCAATTAAAGCAACTGCGTGAGCCGCCATTCCGGCTTCTTCACCGCTGAAGCCGAGGCCTTCCTCTGTGGTCGCCTTGACACTGACGCGGGAAATATCAACGCCGCAGGCACGGGAAATATTCGCCCTCATACTATCGGTAAAGGCGCTGAGTTTCGGCTTTTGGGCAACCACGGTACTGTCTATATTGACAACGCAAAAACCGCTGTCATTCAATATTTTTACTACCTGTTTAAGCAATCCGATACTGTCTGCGCCGCTGTATTTTTCATCACTGTCGGGAAAGAGCTTTCCTATGTCGCCAAGTGCTGCGGCCCCCAGGAGAGCATCACAGACGGCATGGGTGAGAACATCGGCATCGGAGTGGCCGAGCAGGCCTTTTTCGTGCTCGATTTCAACTCCGCCCAAAATCAGTTTTCTGCCGCGAACAAGTTTGTGGACATCATATCCGTGACCGATTCTGACCATATTACACCTCCGGAAAGATTTCTTCTATATCCTTTAAAAAGTCGTCATAGGTCGTTATGCAATTTAAAACTCCGATGAGCGAATTGACCGTAAGACGTGAAGGCAGATTGTAGTATCTGAGCAAAGCTTCCCGCTTTACGGCACTGTCTGCCTTGCCGCTGAACCCAAAGTTATACAAATCGAGTTTGGTTATCGGCCGCTCGGGCTCATCAACTTTCTCACAGAGTACCCCTGCCTTTTCAAGTGCTTCAAGTATAACGCTTTCCGGCACTCCCTCAACGCCGAGTTTGCCCTCCTTTGAGGGTTCGGTCTTTCTCTTTTCCTTGCCCAGAATATCCGGTATATAGGCGTGCTTAATGTATTTGCCGTCTATTGTGGAACCTATAAATGAACGTATTTTAAAGCCTGCCGAATCGCTGTCTGTCATAATGACAATACCGTTTTTCTCAGCAAGTGTTCTTATCATTTTCTGGAGTTCCTTATCTTTGAAAATACCGAAACCGTCTGTCTGGATTATCGGCGCGTCAACAATATTTGAAAGCTTTATCTTGTCGTATTTTCCTTCGACAATAACAGCCTGCTTAATTTTTATCATATATTCACCTTCCGGCTTTCGCCAGATTTACAAGTGCTTGCTCAAGTATCTGCCGTTTGTCTCCGGCCGTATTTTTAATGGCTTTATCAGCCCGGGAGAGAATTTCAAGGCTCTCTTTCAGCTGCTCAAAGCTCATCTTTTCCGCGTTTCTTTGAGACTTCTGGAGGGACCACATTCTTGCGCTTAATGACGGATAGGCGTCAGTGAGATCTTTCAAACTGTTTCCGCTCGCTTTTGTCGCTTTGATTCTGTATAAATCCGCATATTGCGATATTAGAGCGCCCAGAATCATATGCTCGTCTTCCCTCTTTTCAAAAAGCTGTGAAAGACGGTGAAAACCGGAGTCAAAACGTCCGTTAACAATGTCGCCGACCATATCAAAGACTTTAAAGTTAAGGCTTCTTGTGCATACGGCGTCAACATCTTTGCGTTCAATCACCTCGCCGGAATATGCGAAGAGCTTGGAAATCTCATTTATAAGAAGATTGAGGTCATCACCCACACAATTCACAAAATATTCGGCAACTCCTCTGCCGAATGATTTGCCGTTTTTCTGCGCCATTTTCTCGGCCGATTTTACCAGTTCAGCTGTTGTTTTCTTCTCGAATTTTATTACTTGACCGTATTTTTTAAAAAGCTTTGAAAGACTATTAAGCATTTTTTTTGAAGGATCGGAAGCATAGAAACTGAAAATCAGGCAATTATCCTCCGGATTGTCTTTTAATATCATTTCAATCGCTTCGGCGGGGAAGTCGTCTTCCTCATCGTCGTTATAATCTTTCACAAGAACACATTTGCTTTCCGCCATCATAGGCACAGCTACGCAAGTGTCATAAATCTCCGATAAATCGGCACTGTCGCCGTCAAATACGTGCAGATTGAAATCCCTGAAGTCTTTGCCGACTGCCGCGTCAATCAGCTTGCCGGTATAGTATCTTACAAAATAGTTATCGCTGCCGTAAATGAGATATGCTCCGCAAGGCGAGCTTTTTATTCTGTTTCTCAGATCAGTCTCTGTGATTTCAGGCATTTCATCACCTCCGTATCAGTATCTCTCTGCGGTTATTCTGCCATCATCCGCTCTGACAAGTATGTTGCCGCTGTCGGCGGTTGCTACTGCGGGTATACCTGCGGAAACGAGGCTTTGCTGGATATCATAACCGGCTCTTCCGCCTGCCTGAATAACCATAAGCTTAATATTATCAAAAGCAAATGAAGCCGGATAACCTCCCACAGAAACAACAAGGTCGGCTTCCCGTGCCCTGCCGGGTAAAAGCGAGAAATCAAAACCCGGATCCGCATAAATAAGGGCATAAATATCCGGGGTTTCAACAGCCGAACATATATTTCCGTCCTCATCCGTGTAATTCTCAATCTTTATTTCTCCCTCTGAAATTTCCTCTGTCAGGGTATGAAACTCACAGCGGGAAAAGAGAGTGCGCGTAAACAAATCATCGGCGCTGCAATATATTTTTCCGGCTGAATATCGGGAGAAAATAGCATATTCGTAAGCCGAATAACGTTCGTCTGTACCGTAAATAATTACAGCGTCAGGTTTGCCGCCGGTGTAATCAATACTTTCCCTTATTTCATAGGCTCCCGAAAAACTGTCTCCGCCGCAACTTGCCATAATATTTTTCCCTTTATATGAAACAAGTACACTGCACCCGTTTCCCGTATCAAAAATACGCAATGCGGTCTGCCTCTTATCCGCAACAGAATAAAACACGGCAGAAGAAACGAAAAATGCCGAAACAACAGCAACAGCAGGCAGTATCACCTTTTTCCCCGTTAATGTCATAAATGCTGTTAATGCGCAAATCATAAAAACTCCGATCAGAATCATATAGCTTTCTTTTTCGGAAACGTGTAAAACGGAGAAAGAGCCATTTGAAAACAATTCCGTAACCTTAATAATATACTTTGCAAGGAGTCCGCAAAGCAAACCCGGAAGGTTGAAAACGGCAGGGAAAAAATACGAAATCAGAACTCCGGGAAGAGCAAGTATCATACACGCCTGGGCAGCCCAGATGATAAGAAGATTCGCCGGAAAAACCGCAACGGAAAACGACCTGTAAACACTTATGGTGACCGGCATTACAAATAATACGGCCACACAGGTTATAATCACCGCATCTATCGGCTTTCTGAGTCTCCCGGTAATATGTTTTTCTTCAAAAAACCGCTTCATTTTCTCCGAAACCTTTTCGGAATAAACAATAATGCCGAGTGTGGACAGCACAGAAAGCTGCAGCCCTACCGCACCCATTGAATAGGGATTCAAACAGGCAATCAACGTTATCGCTATGCCCAGAGAATTAAGGGAATCCGTCTTTCTGGAGACTACTCCGGAAACAAGATAAAGCAGCATCATTATGCCGGACCTTATAACCGAATACCCCATACCTGCTATACCCATAAAGAGAATAACCGGAAAGCAGGTAATCAGATTTGCCGCCTTTACGGGTACTTTGAGTTTTCTGAAGATAAAGAGAAACAATGACGCCCAGAGCGCGAGATGAAAACCGGAAACACAGACCAGATGTGTAACTCCGCTTGCTCTAAGATTCTCCGACAGTGTGAATGACATCCGGCTTCTGTCCCCTATTAGAAGAGCAAGAACAAGAGCACCCAGATCATTAGGCAGCATCTTCATAACCGAACGCCTTATTGAGTTGCGGAACTTCAAAAGAAGGAAACCCGGATGATTCTGCCCTGCGCCTTCATTAACAACAGGATTGTTAACCGGGTAAGCTCCGAGGAATCTGTCGTCAGCCTTATATGAAGCGAGAAGATCGTCCGAAGCCTGACCCAGAGAATAAAAGCGGAACTTGCCGCTGACCGTGTCATAAGCTTCCCATGAAGGTGAAGTCGCAGACATCAGTCTTATATTTATGCTTGCTTTCCTGCCGCCGGCTGTCTGAACTTTCGCCTCGCTGTACCAGTTTCCGTATTTCAACTCAGGCTCCGACGTTATGAGTATCTGCGCATCATATTCTTTATCGCTCATTGAAAGCAAAGGATAGTAATAGAATTCATTGACACAGGTAAGCAAAAGACAGGCTGCGGCAGCGCTTGCAAAAACAACCGAAAACACCCTGTACGGTCTCAGTTTCTTAAACAGCGCGGTCACGAAAAACGCAACGGCAAACAACACGGCGCAAACTGCAGCTGCTGAGCGGCCGGCATTATTCAATACGGAAAGAACAAAGAAAACCGTAAGCCCTGTCAACGCAAACGGTCGCGGCATAAAGTCACCACCTACCCGTATAAAACAGGATTATTTTTCTATCAGAGGAATATACCCAAGTACGGTTATATCGTCTCTATTGTATGCGTCCCCTTCCGCCAGAACAGCGGCCTTTGCCACTACTTCGCAATCGAACTTTTTAACAAGCTCTTCAACGGCGCGCAGAGACTCGCCTGTACTGATAACGTCATCGAGTATAACTATTCTTTTGCCGCGCATCTGCTCACCGTCAACACCGTCAAGTATAAGCGTCTGAGTACCTTTTGTGGTGATTGAGTTAACATTGACCGTTACGGGGTCTTTCATATAAACCTTAGCCTTTTTGCGGGCAACAAAATACTTTTTTCCGCTCTGCCTCGACATCTCATAGGCAAGCGGGATGCTCTTTGCCTCAGGTGTGACTATAAAATCAAAGTCAGGCAATTTCTTAATCAATTCCTTTGCGGCGTGAACAGTCAGCTCAACATCACCGAATATGATAAACGCAGCTATATCAAGATGTTCATTCAAAGAGCATCTGAGCAGGTCTCTTTTCATACCTGCTATATCAACAGTGTAATATTTATCCATATTTATCCTCCGGAAAACATTTAGTCTTCCATCAGCCTGCCGGCCAGGCAAAATTGCGCCCGCCCATAAGATGGAAGTGAAGGTGATGTACGGACTGACCGGCGCTTTCACCGCAGTTTGTAACAATTCTGAACCCTTCTTCAAGGCCCTTCTCCTTTGCAAGAGAGGCGGCAACCTCAAAAATATGGGCAACAACGGCGCTGTTTTTCTCATCTATCTGCGCCGCAGAGGAAATATGCTCCTTGGGAATTATGAGGATATGCACCGGAGCCTGAGGGTCAATGTCGTTGAAAGCGTATACCGTATCGTCTTCATAAACCTTTGTTGAGGGTATTTCACCTGCTGCAATTTTACAGAATAAACAATCCATTTTATTACCTCACTTCAGCATATTTTTAACCGTTTCTTCAACGGCATTCATTGCTTCATCTATTTTATCAAGAACTTTTGTTCCTGCCATGGCGCTGTCTGGTCTTCCTCCGCCCGAACCGCCTGCAACAGAGGCGATGGCTTTAACGAGATTTCCGGCGTGCAACCCGGCTGAGATTGCATCCTTACCGCACGCACAGGCAAAATTGGCACCGGTTCTTTCGGGGTTGATACCGCAGGCAAACACTACAAGATTTCCGCTGTCCTTAGCCTTGTCGCACATATTCCTGAGTTCATTCGGCAAAATACCGTCTGTCTTTATCTTTGCAAGTCTGACCGCCCCGATCTCAACAGCGTCATCCATAAGATTACCGGTTTTAATTGATGAAAGCTCCGCTCTGAGTCTTTCGATTTCCTTTTCGTCCGCTTTAAGTTCATTCATAACCGCAACCGCTCTTTTTTCAATGTCGTTTGCATTTGCGGTTTTAAGTGCGGAAGCAGTCGCTCTGATCAAGCCGTCATTATGAGCCATATATTCGGAAATACCAAAGCCTGTGATACCCTCTATTCTGCGGATACCCGCGGCAGCGGAAGTTTCGGATATAATTTTGAAAAGTCCTATATTTCCGGTATTTGCCACATGAGTTCCTCCGCAGAGTTCAATCGAGAAATCACCCACTCTGACAACTCTGACAATTTTTCCGTATTTCTCCCCGAAAAGGGCCATCGCTCCAAGTTTTTTTGCCTCATCTATGGGCATTTCCGAAACATTTACGGCGGTTGCGGAAAGAATTACCTCATTGACCCTTTCCTCTATTGCCTTTAATTCATCGGCAGTAAGGGCGGAGAAATGAGTAAAGTCAAATCTGACTGCCTTTTCGTTGACGAGCTGACCTGCCTGCTCGACATGGGTGCCGAGAATTTCTCTGAGGGCCGCCTGAAGAAGGTGTGCGGCAGTGTGGTTTCTTGCCGTTGCGCGGCGTTTCGGTATATCAATTTCCGCACTGACTGTGTCACCTGCGGAAAGCAAATCGCCCTCAACAAGTTTGCCGAAGTGAAGAACAATTCCGCCTGCTGTTTTCTCTGTCTTCTCAACTTTAAACACGGAATTGCCGGCTGTGATTATGCCACTGTCGCCTGCCTGACCGCCGCTTTCACCGTAAAACACGGTTTTATCAAGAATAACAATGCCCTCCGAGCCGCCGGAAATGATGTCCGCCTTTTCTCCGTCCGCCACTACGGCAAGAACAGCTGACTCGCATTTATCATCCGTATAGCCGAGAAACTCCGTCGCCGGTATGTCTTTTAAAACAGTATTGGTGCCTTTCCAAGCCTCGGCGCCCGCATCTTTCCGCGCCGCTCTTGCAGCCGCTCTGCTCTCGGCATACAGCCTTCTATACTCATCCATATCAACACTCATGCCCTTCTCGGCGAGGAGTTCTTTGGTAAGGTCGATGGGGAAGCCGAAGGTATCCTGCAGTCTGAATGCATCTGCGCCCGAAATCACATTTGTTTTGTTTGACGAAATGAGTTCTTCAAGAAGAACGATACCGGTATCTATGGTCTTATTGAAATTCTCTTCCTCTGCCTTTATGACCTTTACAATAAGGTCGTGCTTTTCCACAAGGTTGGGATAGGCGTTTTCATTTTCTCTGATAACGGTTTCGCTGACTTTGTAAAGGAAAGGCTCATCAATACCGAGTAAACGGCCGTGGCGCGCCGCTCTTCTGAGAAGCCTTCTCAAAACATAGCCTCTGCCTTCATTCGAGGGCATAACGCCGTCGCCTATCATAAATGTAGAACTTCTGATATGGTCGGTGATAACCCTGAGAGAAATATCGTTCTTTTCATTTTCGTGATATTTCATACCCGAGATATCAATGACATGCTTCATGATATTCTGAACGGTATCAACCTCAAAGAGATTGTCAACATTCTGCATTATGCAGGCGAGTCTTTCAAGACCCATTCCCGTGTCTATATTACAGCTTTTCAGCTTCGTATAATTATTATTGCCGTCGTTTTCAAACTGAGTGAAAACAAGGTTCCAGAACTCGGTGTATCTGTCACAGTCACAGCCGACCTTGCAATCGGGTTTGCCGCAGCCGTACTTTTCGCCTCTGTCGAAGTATAACTCGGAACATGGACCGCAGGGACCTGCGCCGTGCTCCCAGAAATTATCTTCTTTTCCGAGACGGGAAACGTGAGAAGGATCTACACCTATCTCATTTATCCACATATCGTAGGCTTCATCGTCTTCCTCATATACGGTGACATAAAGACGGTCAACCGGCATATCCATCACTTTGGTGCAGAATTCCCATGCCCAGGCAGCTGCTTCGTGCTTGAAATAGTCCCCGAACGAGAAGTTGCCGAGCATTTCAAAATAGGTTCCGTGACGGGCGGTAATTCCGACTCTTTCAATATCCGGAGTGCGTATGCACTTCTGACAGGTAGTCACCCTTTTACAGGGAGGCGTCATTTCACCGGTAAAGTATTTTTTCAGCGGTGCCATACCCGCATTGATAAGCAAAAGACTTTTGTCTTCATTCGGAACAAGAGAAAAACTCGGTAGCCTCAGGTGCCCTTTTGATTCAAAAAACTCAAGATATTTTTCTCTTATTTCGTTTAGTCCCATCCATTCCATAAGCAATTCCTCCGATGCTGTTTGAAAGTGTGCCGGAAAGCTCCGGCGGGCAATAAAAAGGTGCAATATGCCTTACAAGTTGGGACGATTCTCACAGAACCGCGGTACCACCCAAATTGCGCATACTGCACCACTCGTTTTATCGTAACGTGATAAGCGCCGCCCTCAACGGGCAGGGCTCGGAAGCGGCCTTTTGCTTTTGCTGCTCCGTTTGCAGTCTCAGCACATCTGCAAATTCTCTGTGGACCAAAAGCAAATTATTCTTCCTCAACGCCTTAAACTATTCCGGGACTGACTTATTTTCTGACAACATAGCTCATCGCTATATAGCCGTATCCGTCTTCCCACTTGATCTTGAGCCATTCTTTACCGCTGGAAGCGGTGGTGGTTCCGAGACCTTCAACTTCCTCATCTGCTGCGAGATCGCCGATGTCTTCATACTCGCTGCCCGGGCCGCTTCTTACATTGATTCCCGTATCGGCAACAATAATGTAGGTCATTGTTTCACCTGACTCAAACTCCGAAACATCTTCCTGATTTGCGATTTCAAAATTCACGCCGGTAAATGTATCTATAGCCGAACCGACTGTGATAACGCCCCACTGCCCGTCTTTCTGGGCAACATATACTCCGTTAAGGCCGGGCATGATATTCATATATTCAAACGGTACCACTATTTCGTTCTCAAGATTTATGATACCCATAAGCCCGTTCTGCTTGACGGGAATAAGACCGCCGTTAACGGGACGGCAATAATCGCATCTGCTTGCCTCAACCTCTGTGAGCGTATTCACAGCTTCATATTCGTATGGGATAACCTTCTTGTCATTTGCCTGGCTAACATAGCCCCACTTGTCATTCTTTCTCGCTGCGGCATAGCCCTCATAATAGCGGTCTCTCTCGTCATATGCCTTGCCTTTGTCAAGATATACCTGGTCAATACCGTGCTGATCGTGGAACTGAGGAGAAATACTTGCGCTGCCGTCAGCCGAATAAACAACGTTATAATATCCGCCGTCAATGCTGACTATGGTGTGATAGTTATTGTCACCGTCATAGTCTCTGTGATACCCGCAACGCTCAAACCTGTCGTATTCGGGACTGATAATCACCTTGCCCTGATAGTCCATAAGACCGTATTTGCCGGTTGCGGTACTCTTGAATTGAATGGCGTGATCGTCAAGATACTCTATTTCGCTTAGACTCTCAAAGCCACCCGGCAGCCATTTGTAACTGAGATTGTTTTCGACATTCGAAGAGATATTACCGGTTTCATCGGTAACTGTATTGTCATCTTTACTGCACGCCTTGCCTATTCCGATGATAATCAGAAGAAGGACAAGTATCGCCGCTGCGCAGACTAAAATCTTTTTCCAGTTGAACTTTTTGAAATCAATGCCCTTGATTCCGGCAATGAGATTGCTTATGAAAGACCCGCCGCTCTGAGAATATGATGTGCCGGCGGATGTATTGTCTTCAAAAGCACTGTAATCTATTCCGTCGCTCTCCGGCTTATCGGGTGCTTTCGGAATAGAAAGCCCTGACGAAGCGTAATTTGAAGTCGGAACAGAGGGCTGACCGGCTAATTTCTGAGTGAAATAACCGTTTGCACTTTCCTCATCGCCTCCGTTTTCCTTTGCCTTGGAAAGCTCAACCTGTCGGAAAGAATTGAAGATATCAACCGCGTAAGTGAAAATCTCCCTTACCTTTGAGCCGTCGATTGCGTACAACTCCATTTCGTTTCTCATAAGTCTGGTAAGAACAGGAAGAGTGCCTACCGCCGCATTCACCGGTTCACTGCTGCCTGAAGCGGAAAATATCTCCGACCTCGCCTTACCGAGAACGGTATTAATCGTACTATCGGAAACGTTGAAATATTTCGCGAGAGAGGAAACGGGCATACCGCAGAAATAGTGCAGTACAGTTGCTGTTTTTTCCTCTTTTCCGAGTCCGTCCACGCAGGAAAGCACCGCTGCAGATTTTTCTGAATCGGCAATAACATCCTCAGAAAGGAATTCGGTCCCCCCTTCCTCAGCTCCGCTGTCGGCCTGAGAGAAGGTGAACTTATTGCTCTCCTTGAATACATTTATGACATTCTGCTTCATCCAGATATCAAAGGCCTCGGGCTTTTTTAATTTGGTAACGGTGCAAAAAGCCCGCGCATACGCCTTCTTTGTGATGTCGGATGCGCTCATTTCATCGCCGCTGAGTTTTTCGGCGAGGTAATATGAAGATTTGAGGGTTTTTGAAAAGAGTCTGCCCATTGCGGCAACATTGCCCTCACAAGCCTCTTTAACATTACGAATCATATCTTCACTCACGGTAATCAATCACTCCAATCGTTTGCCGTAAAATTTATATATAATATATTATTATAATATTATACTTTAAAAGAGATTTTGTCAAGATGCTTGGCTCAATAAAAACTGTCCGATTGACAAAAACGCCTTTAATTATACCGTAATCCGGCTTACGGAAGCAAAACCGATGACAGTGTTTTGCCTAAGATTTTCTCCTTGCAGTCCTCGCTGATATTCAGGCGCCTGATTCTCTCTATATCCCATCTGACGTCGTCCGCCTTGCAATACGGAAAATCAATGCCGAAAATGCTTCTGTCCTCTCCGGTCTGAAGAATAACCGTTTCAAGCTGTTCATCACTCAAAGCCCAGGCCGTGTTTCCGTAACGGTTTCTGACCGTAGTCCAACCGGCAAATACTGTGCCCTCTTCATTTCTTGAATTATTGCACATAACGGCAAGGGCATCCTTGAAAAAATGATAGCCGCCTATGTGTTCAAGGCTGAATTTAAGGCGCGGGAAATTCCACGCGACTTCGTCAAACAGAAGCACATTGTTATCCCTGAGCCTGTGCCAGTGCATGCCGGAGTGAAACGAAATAAACAGACCGAGTTCCTCCGCTTTCGCGTAAACACGGAATGCCTTTTCACCGTCAATTCTGAATTCCTGATAAGGCGGATGAAGTTTTATGCCTTTCAAACCGAGGGAGGCTATTCTTTCGGTTTCGTCCTCAATATTACCGTCAAAATCAATCGTGCCGAAGCCGATCAGACGGTCGTTTCCCTTTATTTCGCGGGCAAGCCATTCGTTTTGATTTTCATCGATGCCCGCTTCTTTCATTCTGTCGGCAAAGGGAGCAAAGCAGACTGCTCTGTCAATTTCCGTTTCATCCATAAACTTTAAAAGCGATGTCAGGTCTCCTGTTTCCTTTATCACTTTCGGAAACAAATGTGCGTGGTTGGCAAATATCATATTCATCACCAGACAGTTGCCGAGATTCATCTGTTTCGATGAGTTTTCCCGACAGAATTGTTAATTTCCGGCCGTAAAACAGCCAAAAAAGCCCCGAAGGGCTTTTGAGGATTTTAGACATTATCAAGACCGGAGTACATACTCATCATGGGAGCCATAAGGGCGATAATAACAGTACCGACAACACCGGCAAGCACAACGATAACCAGAGGCTCAATCATTGCGCCGACCTTATCCGTGGCAGCCTGAACTTCATCATCATAATAGTCAGCCGCTCTGTCAAACATTCCGACAAGATCGCCGGTTTCTTCGCCGATGCTCACCATATGAGTTATCATAGGCGGGTAAAGATTGGTCATTTCGAGAGCTTCGGAAAGCGGTGTACCCTGACCGACCTCCGTTTTTACATCCTGTAGGGCTTCCTCAAAGAATATATTCGTCATTGTGTGCGACGTTATTTCCAAACATTCCAGCATTCCTATACCCGAAGCAAGCAACGTGGCCATTGTTCTCATGGTACCTGAGCAATTCTGTTTGATGGTAAGAGTGCTTATAACAGGGATTTTAATCTTGAGCTGATCCATAAAGTGATGGCCAAAGTCGGTAGCTGCGAATCTCTTTAAACCGATGAACCCACCCACAACTATGGGAATAATGACGTAAAATCTCTTCATCAGGAACTGGCTGGCTGCAACAACCGCTTTTGTAATTGCCGGCATTTCGGTTCCCATCTGTCCGAGCATATCCTCAAATTTGGGAACAAGAAATACAAGCATGAAGATGACGACGACTACCGCAATTATACCGACTATCTTGGGGTATGAGGTGGCCTTCTTAATCATCGACTTTATTTTCTCATCTTTTTCAAACCTGTCGGCCATTCGTTCAAACGAAACCTCAAGATTACCGGATTCCTCACCCGCCGCTATCATGGTGGCAAAGATACCACTCATGCACTTGTAGTCATTCATCGCTTCGTGCATACTCGAACCGGCTTCAATTTTCTGCTTACAGCCTGCAATCGCAGCCGCAAGAACCTTATTCTCCGTCTGCTCCGAAAGCATTTCAAGAGCTGCGGCCATACCGACACCCGCGGAAAGGATTGAAACCATCTGGCGGCAAAAAACGGACATATCTTTCGCTTTGGGCTGTTTCTTGCCGAATCCGAACTCCATGCTCTTGTTGAGGGCTGTAGCTTCCTTGACATCGAGCGGAGTCAGACTTTTTGCTTTGATTTTAGATAAGGCATCTTCCCTGTTGTCGGCAGTGACATTGCCTTTTATTTCCTTACCGTTTGCGTTCAGGGCAGCATAAGTATATTCTGCCAAAACAATCACCTCTGTAATAAAAGTTCCGATAAAATCTCAAACAGACTCAGAATATCTTTTTGCTCAATGCATCCTTATCAACTGCATAGGAAAGGGCAAGTTCTCCGGAGATCTTGCCTTTGATGTAAAGATCGTAGATACAGTCATCCATAAGATGCATTCCGAGCTTTTTGCTCGTTTCCATTGCAGTCGGTATCTGATAAGTCTTACCCTCACGGATATGGCTTCTGATTGCGTTGGTCGCGAAGAGCAATTCGGTCGCCACCACTCTGCCTCCGTTGATTCTGGGAATCAGCTGCTGAGAGCAGATGCACTCAAGAACATCGGCAAGCTGCGCTCTGATCTGCTGCTGCTGATGCTGAGGGAAAACGTCTATTATACGGTCAACTGCACCGGCCGCCGAAACGGTATGCAAAGTGGAAAGCACAAGGTGTCCGGTTTCTGCGGCGCTTATAGCTGTCTGAATGGTTTCAAAGTCTCTCATCTCACCAACGAGGACAACGTCCGGGTCCTGACGAAGGGCAGCACGCAGAGCGCTTCCGAAAGAGCGGGAGTCGGAACCGATTTCACGCTGGCTGATTATCGACTTTCCCTTAGGGTAAACATACTCAATAGGCTCCTCAATCGTTATGATGTGGTGATTGTACTTCTCATTCATCTCCTGAATAAGAGAGGCAAGGGTGGTTGATTTACCGGAACCCGTAATGCCCGTAACAAGGATGAGTCCGCGGCGTTTGTCAACCATATTGAGGAGCTCAGCCGGAAGACCGAGCGAAGTAATCTTTGGAATATGATCGTTGAGAAGACGGGCGCAGAGTGCAACGGAATTGGTCTGTTTGTATGTATTCATACGCAGACGCGGCAGACCTTCTTTTGCGTAAGCAAAGTCAACCTCACCGTTATTCTCAAGAGTTTCTATCTGAACGGGAGTCATTATACTTTTGGCAATATGCTCACTGTCTTCCTCTGTGAGAATTTCGCTCTCTATGGGAACTACGCTTCCGTCAATACGCATTGAAACGGGATAACCCGCGCAGATATGAACGTCTGATGCCTTTTTTTCAACGGCAATTCGGATATAATCGTTAAATGACTGCATATTTTCCGCTCCTTGAGCCTGTTTTTCGTTGAGATACGGTGTGTTTCACTGCCTCAACCTAACTCAAATTATATTATATTATGTAACCCGAAAAATTACAACTGTTTTTTATAAATACACTGAAAAATCAAGAAATGGTTTTTGTCGGAAGATTATCGAACAGCGCTTTAAAAAACGCGATCACTCTTTGGATGAATCCGCTGTTGATTTTTATCTGTTTCTCTCCCGATGTTGCAATGACTTTGTCCTTATAGCATAAATCCGCCCGGACTTTGAAGCCCTTTCTGACATCTTTCACATAATATTCCCCGCCGGTACTGTCATACTCGCCGTCAATGTACCACCGGATTTCCGTTACCGAAATGGATTTGCTCACACGCGGAATAATACGCACGGCCGAACGGTAATCAGCCTCAAACGGTTTAGATGAAACAGAGTCGCCGATTGATATGGTGATTCCGCCGACATCAAGGTCGTAAACCGCAACAACCGTTATACCACCGGGAATCAGTGTGTATTCCGCCCATCTTCCCGTATAGCCGCTCCTGTAAGGAACCTGCGGCTCTTCTATTCCTTCATCCTCAACAGTGTAAGTAACGGTTGCAATAACCTCTCCGCCCGTAACAAAGGTTGCCGTGTAGATTACAGGTGTATAATCCGCAAAAACAACCGTGCCGCCGGGTACGAGACTGTAAGCGTCCCAGTTGCCGTAATAGCCCGGTTTTTCGGGCACTGAAGGCTCAGAAACCGACAGCGTGTTTGCCGTATATTCCTCAGCAGCCGCAACAGCGCCGTCGGCTATAAACTCGGCGAACCAGATGTCATTTATATATGCCGCGGTAAAAGTGAGATCCTCATTTTCCACGGTGTAAGGAACTTCGGGATACCAGCCCGTGAAAGTCTTTCCTTCACGCTCTGCAGGAACGGGAAGCTGTATTTCATCGCCGCATTTTACGGTAAGGCTCTGACTTGCATCGCCGGAGACAAAGGTCACGGTGTAACTGTCTTCCGAGGGTGCAACGGTCCCCGTAAATTCCCATTTTGCTTTCAATGTCAGATCCTTTGCGCAGGTGAAAATCCTGCTCTCCGTGACGGCGGTTTCACCGTCGTACCAGCCCGTGAACCGGAATCCCTCCCTTGACGGGACGGGAAGCGAGCCGTAAGCGGAGCCGCTCTGAACCGACATATATGCCCTGTCACAAGACCCGCCGGCGGGGTCAAAGTAAACAACATAATGGGAAGGAGCCCATCTTGCAGTCAGATTCTGATCCGCATTGAATTTCACGATACTTTCGGGCTTGAACTGCCTGCCCTTTTCGTTGAACCAGCCGGAGAAAATATAGCCCTGCTTAACCGGAACGGGCAGCTCGCCTATCTCGCTGTCGTATGTGACGGTCTTTGAAGCCTGTGAAATGCTTCCGCCGTTCGCATCAAAATTCAGTGTATATGTTTTTGCCTTCCAATGAGCATAGAGGATGCTGTATTTTCCGACCTTGTCCTGACTGTTTACTATCTCTCCTCCGTTTTCCTCTGAAAACCAGCCGAGGAAATCATAACCAACCTTTTCCGCGGTAGGCATGGTACCGTAAGGCGAGTCAAAAACGTAATTCATGGAAGAGGCGGAAATCGAACCGCCGCAGCCGTTATATCTGACCGTAAAAGGCCCGGCCACCCAGATGGCATACAGTGTTTTATTCCCGTTTTCGTTGTAGGTACCGCCCGGATAATAAGGCGTGCCCATTCCGTCAGGGCGTGTGTTCCAGTATTCAAAGGAATACCCGTATCTTGTGGGAATCGTATCCGGAAGAACCGTCTCCAGTCCGTGTTCTTTAATGATGGCCTGCGGCGCACCGGTGCCTGAATTGGCGTCAAAGGTGACGGTATACTTTACCCTGTCCCATACAGCGAAAAGAGTAAGGTTTGCGTTGGTGCCGTACCTTGCTCCGTCGGTATAAGTTGTGCCGCTCCCGTCGGGTTCGGTATTCCATTCTATGAACTTTCCTCCCGCCATCTGCGGGCTGTTCATCCTGAGAATTATCGATTCATTAAACTTTTTATACTGCGTTTCCGGAAGCGCGCCTTCACCGTCGTAGCCGTTTCCGTCAAAATCCACCTGATAAATAATCGGAACCCAGTGGGCATAGACAATCAGGTTATTCGCCGTCGGGAAGGTATGGTTGGGCTGAACAAGTTCGCCGCCTTCTTTTAGCGTATACCAGCCCTCAAAGTCATAACCCGGATAGGTAGGCACAGGCAAATCGCCGAACGGCTGCCCGAAATCTATTGTAATTCCGTCGGAGGAACAGTAACCTCCGTTCGCATCAAATCTCAGCTTGTAAGCATTCGCATCCCACTGGGCATACAGCACTATCGAAGCGTTGTCACTATATGTGGCGCTGCCGGTATATATTTTACCCGAACCGTCAATTTTCGAATTCCAGTTTATGAAACGGTAACCGTCTCTTTCAGGCCTGTCGGCGCTGATGGTCACTTTT
>JAILMJ010000045.1 GCA_024692685.1 Clostridia bacterium | reverse complement strand
GAAAGTGAGCAAGCGGTTCCTTCGCTTTCTCAGGCACAGAGAATGAGAAAACTCTCGAACGAAGGAAAGCTCAACGCGGATATGATACTTGAAATAATGTGTCAGCGCAAGGCTAACCAGCGTGAACCGCTGAAAATACCGCAGGAACTGCTCGGCAAATATTTCAGAGCCGACGCTACTCCGAAATTTATGACGGAAATAATCGACAAAGCCCTGGCTCTGTATGCGGGACAGCAAAGGGCAAAAACCAAACATAAAGACTATGGTACGAGATGATCGCACAATTGTAATCAATCTAAATAACATAATATATTGGAGGAAAATAAATGACCGATTATCAAAAACGATTAAACAAAGAGAAGAAGAAATGTATCAACGGAAGAATTGTTTCCGGTCTTGATATGTTTCCCGAACTTATGTCAACAGCAGACGCAGCCGCATGGTTCGGCGTTAGCGTCAGCACAATAAGAAAATGGATTAACAACGGAACCTTAAAGGCATTCAGACCCGAAGGCTCCAAAATAATCAGAATTCGCAAAAAGGATTGTGAGGTGCTTGCAAATGGCGCTTGACGATGAGAGGAAAGACACTATGAAAGATGACAGCAAGAAATTACTGGAAAAGAAAGTCAGAGTCGGCTGTGATAAAAACGGCAAGGCTAAATACAAATCTGTTTACGGCCGCAGCAAGAAAGAGCTTGATAAAAAGATCAAGAAACTCGAAACAGAAGTATGTGATTTGCCTTATTATTACGAATCATATGATACTTTCAAATCATGGGGTGAGCGTTGGTATAAGCACATCAAGATTCACGGGAATAAGGGCAGAAAAGTCGGCCCATCTCAGCTGAGATCCTATGGAGGATATCTTAAGCATTTCTATGAGGCAATCGGAGAAATCCCGATAAATGAAATCACCAGAAATGATATCCAGAATGTAATTGATAATTTGTATGTCCGTAATCCGAACACAGGAAAGCCGGCGGCAAAGAAAACCCTTCAGGATATCAAGGGAACTGCATCAAAAGTATTTGAATATGCTATTGATTGTGAAGTGATCAATAAAAATCCGGCAAAAAAGGTGGATATTCCCGCAGATGCTAATGTTAAGGAGCGACGGGCGCTGACTCCCGATGAAATCAAGATGATTGAGAATACTCCCAACAGGAGAGGAATTGACAAAGAAGGAAATGCGGCTGATGAATTCGGAATGCAGGTTCCGGCAATGATTATGCTGTATGCAGGCTTGAGAAGAGGAGAAGTAATTCCGCTTCTTTGGTCAGATGTGGATCTCAATGCAGGAACGATAAATGTAAACAAAGCTGTTGATGTTTCCTCAAATCTGCCGGTAATCAAACCGCCGAAAACAAAAGCGGGTTACAGGAAAGTGTTTATACATCCTATTCTGGTTAAATATCTCAAGACCCTGAAAAGAATCAGAGGAAAGAAAAATGAGCTTGTCTGCCCGTCTCTTGACGGTGATATGTATACAGCTACATCCTGGCGAGTCGGTTGGAACTGCTATATGCAGGATCTTGATATCAAATACGGCTCCAACAAAAAGCGTAAGAGCAAATATGACAGATTCCGAACAGAGAAAACCATTGATATATTCACTCCGCATTGTTTGAGACATACATTCGGTTCTATGCTGAATGCAGCGGGAGTTAATATCAAAACAATCCAGACACAAATGGGACATGCAGATATACGCACAACAATGAACCGATATGTTCATGATAATGAAGAGCATTGTTCAAATGAGATGAAGAAGTTCTTCGGAACGGTCGGATAAGCCAATCAAATCGACAGAAAACCATCTGCCGAAACACTTAAGCAATTACCGGGAAACCGCATTCGCGGTGACCCGGTTTTTTGGCATTTTCAGGCTCATTTTGGGGTGATTTTGGCCGTTTTTTGCCCATTTTGAGGCAATTTACGAAACTACCGTTTTTTCACACTCTTTTTCAATCCTTAGATATCAATGAAAACCGCGAAAAAATTTACGAAGTTTTTACGAAGTTTTTTTGCAGAAATGGGTGTTTTTTGGCTTATTTTGGCGCACTTTTTGCTATTTCAGAAAAATAAAAATCAGCAAAAAAGAGCCCTCAAAGCCTTGAAATACAAGGGATTGAGGGTTCTCAAAAGTGGTGGTCGTTACAGGACTTGAACCTGTGACCTCCCGCACGTCAAGCGGATGCGCTACCAGCTGCGCTAAACGACCGTTTTATATTGTTACTCATTTGAGCGAGTTAATTATAAATGAACAAGTGTTTTTTGTCAAGGATT
>JAILMJ010000032.1 GCA_024692685.1 Clostridia bacterium | reverse complement strand
TATAATATAAATCCCGCAAAGACAATTGGTATATTTCAATGTATCGTTAAACAATTCTCTACCAATTTTTTCTTGTGATTCTTTTTCAAATTCAAATACAGCTTTAAAAAATTGTTTCAAAGTTCGTTCAGAATTTGACCAATTCGAACCAAACAATGTAAAAGCATAACCATTTATATCATGTGAGATATAATCAATTATTACATTTGGATTATCATCTTCAAGAAAAATAGTTTTTTTACCAAGCCACCACAGCCTGGCAATGCTATTAATCATATAACAGCGCGGTCTTCCGCCGTTAAAAAAGAAGTGATTAAGGATAGCTTGACAATTATAATCTTTTGGCCACCTTTTTCTCATATAATCATAAAAAACAGTATGTGCTAATCCCGCCCAAAGCCTTTCATCGGATGCAAAACTATCATTTAACCCTGAAAACTTTGAATATAATAATTTTATATTCATTGCATCTGTCGAAGAAGGGTAAGATTCAGAAATAAACAAATCGAAATCATCAAACTCTAACTCAGGCACTTCAATAAACGCTGGCTTTCCTGTTGCTTTTTTAATCCATTCTTCAGGGTTGTCGCCATTTTTATAGTGATCGGTTAATTCTGATATGTTCTTTTTGATGTATTCTATAGCATCAAAAGTCATTATTTTCAGTTTCATTATAATGATTACCTCTCTCTGTTCATCTTGTCGAATTCAATAAAAGCATCTTTTGAAATATCGCCAAGTATCATTTGAGATAGTTCAACGCTGTCTTTTGCCATAAAATTATCATCAAACCCGTCAAATCCTTTTTTAATATAAGCGGCTTCTAATACTGTATACCAAGGCCTATCTTCAAAACTGGCTTTATCCTTTTTGATATGGTTTATAACATCAATCAAGACAGGAAGATTAATCATCATTTGTTTAACTCTTGTCCCTTGGCCAATATAATCATAGTATATTTGGTATTCATTAGCAGGTAAAAAGATTACTATTTGATCATTAGCGTAATCATATGTAATTTTATTTGCGCTTTCGTCCTTGTTTATGGCAAATATAGATGGTACATCACCATTAATATCAATACGCTTTGTAATTACGAACTCTGTTGTTGAAGTATAACCAATTGTTGCATATTTTGGAAAAGAGATTGTTTCTCCTTCATAAATTGCATTAAGATTTGATGAGTGGAAATCATTAATTGCTGTTTTAGTAACAATTACACATACAATTTCTACAGTATCATTTAATTTATAAAGTGGTATTTGAATTTGATAGCAATTTTTATCCTTGATGTAGTCTACATCAAACAACTCTCTATATTTTGTCGAACTACATTCAATATGGCAGTATAAATCTGCATAGTCATTTTCTAAAAGCTCAATTATTGCTTCATTGCTTAAAATGGGCGTAATATTTATTGTTGCTAATTCAGAATCATACTCCAGCTCGATTTCTGCAGCAAAATCATTATTATTATAATCATTTGTTAACTCTGAATATACTGGATAAGGATAAATTCTGTTCTGTTTAATTTTCATTAACCGTCACCTCTATTGCCCAATCTCCGGGTCTCTTGAACTCAAAAACAATATCATGCTTTGTGTTTTCGCTTAAACTATCAAAACAAATTTTGTTTTTACTTGTTTCAGCGGGATAGCCGTCAACGCTCGCCGATTTCAGTGGCATATCGACCGCCTCAGCTTCACCTGAAACTTTTATTTCAATAAACCCAGACCCCACCGATTTATTACCGATTGCTTTCAAATGATATTTATTATCTTCTTTGACGAGGACAAATTTAAAATCACTATTGGGAATTATTTTCTTTGAAATATATTTTCCAGTTTCACTCTCATTTCCACTGATTTCAGTTTCATCATTTTCGCCCGGTTGCTCGCTTCCTCCAATACCTCCAGTACCGTTTCCGGATCCTTCACCTGAACCATTAGAGTCTCCTCCATCACCAGTATTGGATCCGCTTCCTCCGCCATTTTCACCATTTTCGATGGTAATTGTTGATTCTATGATGTTTCCTTGTTCATCGACCTCATAAGTTATTTTTTCTTGAGCTTGGGTGTTCTGGTCTTTTTTCTTTTTCTTCTTTCCTTTTGTTTTCTTTTCGACTTCGTTTGATAATCCTTCAACTTTCTGTCTCTTTCCGGTAATATAGGTCATGGGAAGATAATCACTCATACCATCAGAGTCAATTGTGTTGCTAAAATTTATCTGTTGCAATTCAGTTATACATTTTTTTAATGCATCATAAATCATTGATTCCTTTTTCTTAGCTTCTGCTTTATTGTCGCTTCTTTCCAATGACCATCCGGTATGCTCAGGGTTTTCAAGCTTTTTAAAAAATCCATTAACTTTATCACCCAATAAATTTATGACAGAAGCGAACTCAATCCTACCGCTTATGTTCCCTTTATCAAATACTTTCATACCGCTTTTTCTAACAACGGCAGCTTTTCTGTTTGCATTTTCCATTAACTTAACAGATATTTTTACATCATTGTCTTCAAACAATGATAAATATATCTCTTTATCAGGACTTTTAAGTGTTTCATAATAGTCTCGAGTTAGCTTATCAAAGCCATCACCGTATTTTGTAAAGATATCATCAAGATGCTCGTTATCAACGATAATATCATCATATTTTATTTCAAGTTTATCCTGTAAAAATGCACAAAGGAAATTGTTTATTGAAGATATAATAACTTCCTTTTTTAGCTCTTCCTTACTTAAATCATCAGGGAAGCCAAGGATATATTTATCCATTCCTGTTTCAGTTCTTGAATAATCCGGATCAAGAGAAATACTTTCCATCAAAGGATTGGTTTTGGTGTCAGGCGTGCTTTCAGAGAAAAAACCTGTACCGACATAATTATTACCATCTTTCTGATATGAAGGTAGTTTTAAGACCCCTTGAAAAGCTTTATTATCAGATAAATCAGTATTAATTGTGTTGTAAAATACGGTTCTTAATTCAGAACATGCAAAAGCGGCCGCTTTACCAATGCCAAAAGAGCCAGTAGCGGAACTGGCTTTGTCTGAAACACCGCGGTTCTTTACAAGGTTTTTCCATGGAGTTGACGAACCAGTTATACCTGTTAATCCCGAGGTGTTATAATCGCTAATTCTCATACAACGAATTTCGCCTTTTTTCAAGACCTTAATTGCCTTGTCAAAAAACTCAACTGCTTTTTTATCGGTATTTAAAAAATCATCCCAGAAATCTCTTTCTTCAAGAAACACATTTAAATAATGCTCTCTATCAGGAATGTCCTGTGTATTGAGATAGAAATCATGAAATTCGACCCTGACTTTTCTCTCTTTTTCTCCATCTTTTAATGCTCCATCTGTACTGTTTTGTAGTTCTTCCTTAGTTAAGGAAAGCATAGGCTTATTCTTATATGTTTCAATGTTTCCATCATTAATGCCTTCACAACTATCAGACTCTGTTTTGGGCATTTTTAAAACCATATTATCCATGTTTTTCTCCTTAATAATACTTTTTTAAAAGGGTTTCAAATCCGATATATAATCCATCGCTGTTTAGTTGTCGAATATAATTATCATATAATACTTTAAGAATCTCTCTCTTTTCATCGTTGTTTCCATGGTGAATCCTTTCATGACAGTTTGGACATAAGCAAACAAGGTTAGTTGCAACATCAAGGTTTTTAGGGAAAAAGTCTTTGCGTGCACTCATAGGAATAATATGATGAATTACCATATATGGTTTTCCGTCAGACCCAATAAATGTTTGATGTTCCTCACCTATAAATGTTGCATACTGACATTTATGACCATACATATCAGCAATTACAGAATGGACATTCATATCGCTTGGGGGCCTTTTATCAATTCCTTTTGTTTCTGCTATTTTTATTATTTTTTGATCATTACTGTTTTTTTCAGGATTTGTTACACCAAAATCATTTAAAATCGCATCATTTTTTGCGGAACCGAGTTCTTTGCCTTTTATTGAGAGTAGATTGTTTTCTACAAAAGATATTCCTGATTTATTAAGAATATATTTTGTTTTTTTATCTTCAATACTCATTTCTATATATTGAAACAACTCAGGATTTGTATGGCTAATAAGATTGCCTACAATTTGTCGATACCTTGGTTCACTAGGATTTCTAGACTGGTAAGGCACTAAATCTTCTTCACTCAGTCCAATGTAGTCGCTAACCTTATCCTTTATAATATCCATATAGCAACCATCTCTATAGTCATAAAGAACTAATAATACCGGAATAATATAATCGTTTTCTCTATGCTGAGCCATTATTTATCCTCCTGTTTGCATGGATAATTAGTTATAATTAAATGCTCGCAGTCTTTTTGATTTCTGTTCATAAACGAAACGTTATATTTTTTATCAAAGCCTTGAACCAGTATTTTGCCACCATTTTTTGTTGAAGTTCCATTTTTATATAAAGAGCAAATATAATCAGTACTCTTTATTACAACCATCCAATTTGCATAACAATCATTAATCAAGTAATCTGCTAATCTTTTTTGATCGTCTTTTGAAAATGAATTGCCAGAGTATGAAGAAAACTCAGTATCGTATGGCGGATCAAGAAAAATAAAATCAGATTTTTGTGGAACATATTTTTTCATGAAACTGTAAAAATCATCACAACAGATAGTGACATTTTTAAATTTATTTAAACATTCATTAGAATTTATTAGTTCAATTTTACTTGATAAATATTTCCTATTATAAGATATACCGCCATATGGGACATTAAACTCTCCATCAAGATTATATCGAAACATACTGCTATAGCAATATTCCCTTTGGAAAAGAAACAAAGCAGCTTTTAGCGAATTATTCAATTTAAGACTATTGCGGTTATTGTATTCTGTTCTTAATCGGCAATATATAGCTCCTTTAAAAGCACATTCAATATTATCCAAAATTGCCTTCACATCATTCAAAGAATTGTCTTTGTTTTCATGATCATATATTCTCTTTAATTTATCAGGGACATAATTTCTAAAAGCTTTTAAGAAACTGGAATTGTTGATAAAAAAGTATTTAAATACATAGTATATCTTGTCTTTGTTATCTCTTAAGAAATCATCAATCGTTATTATAGAACTATAAAGATTTAAAACTGATTCTTGATTCTTATCGATGAAATCCGAAAACAGTTTCCACATTCTATCTAATTGATGTAGATATTTAATAAAGTCAGAATTACAGGACGAAATGTTTTCATATAAATTAATCAATTCATCAGACTTGTCATTTATCCTTGCATTGTAATAATTATCTATGCCAAAAAAGACAGCACCTCCGCCAAAAAACGGTTCATAATAACAATTAATTGAAGAAGGTATTAATGGTTTTATATGTTTCAATTCTTTTTCTTTGCCACCAGGATATTTAATAATCGGTTTCATTAGTTTTAGCTCCCAAAACTTTCATAAAGGCTGTAATCTCCCATAATATATAAATTATATCATAGATAAACAATGTTTTTCAATAAAAATAAAATAAAAATCCGCAGAAATCCCCTCGCATTTTCGGAAAGAGTTTCAGAATTTAACTTGTTGATTTCAGAAGGCATAAAAACACCGCCCACAATTGGGCGGGTGACCGTAAAACAGTATTGGTTTTCGCGGAAAACTGAAACCGCAGAGCTTCGTCAGATTTGCTTACCATACACAAAGTATGATTTCGCAATTCTTCCTTGCTCTGCGGCTTATTTTTCACGAGAAAACTGCT
>JAILMJ010000026.1 GCA_024692685.1 Clostridia bacterium | reverse complement strand
AGAAAAACTGTCGGGAAAAGACCTGCCGTTTGTTATCGGAATGATTGTTCTTGACATAGCGGCGCCGATTCTTCTTATGTTCGGAATCAGTTACGGTTCATCTGCAAACGCTTCTCTTCTGAGCAATTTTGAGATTGCGGCTACAATGGTGATTGCGCTCGTTATCTTTAAGGAAGCCGTGTCAAAGAGACTGTGGAGCGCCATTGCGCTGATAACGCTCTCAAGCATTCTTCTCTCTTTTGAGGGAAGCGACAGCTTCCGCTTTTCCTACGGATCTCTGTTTGTTTTGCTGGCAACCGTCTGCTGGGGATTTGAGAATAACTGCACAAGAAAAATATCCTCCAAAAGCACTTACGGCATAGTAATACTTAAGGGAATTTTTTCGGGGCTGGGTTCGCTCATAATAGCGTTAATCAAAAGAGAGGCCATGCCCGATATTAAATACATTGCCGCGGCGCTTCTGCTTGGATTTGTCGCGTACGGACTGAGTATTTTCCTCTATGTCCGTGCTCAGAACATCCTGGGAGCGGCGAAAACCAGCGCCTATTACGCAGTTGCACCTTTTATCGGAGCGTTTCTGTCATTTGTGTTTCTGAAGGAAAGCCTCTCGTGGCTGTATGTCGCGGCTTTGATTGTTATGATTGCGGGCTCGGCGCTTGTTGTCGCCGATACTCTGATAAGACAGCACTCGCACATTCACAATCACACCTTCTCCCATACTCATGACGGCACAACACATACACATACGGTAGTTCATGAACACGGGCACAATCACTATATAACCGACGACAATCATAACCATCATCATACAGCGGAAGAACTTGAAAAGCTCCCCGGTGCCATGCATTTATAAACGACGGTCAGTCTAAAAGAATAATTGCGAAAGGAAACAGGCCGTTAATGCCATACAAACGGCAAACGGGAAATATGAAAAGGAAAAGAATTCTTTATCTCACAGACCTGAGTTATCAGGCAAAAGGAAGAGTTTACTGCGAAGAGGATATTTTTATAACCGGTAAGCTGAAAGAGAGCTTTGACGTTGTGCTCTGCCACCCCGGATGCGCCGAAGGGTTTGAAGACGCGGCAGACTTGATTGTTTTCAGAAACACGGGCAGTGTTATCGGTTATAAAGAAACATATAAATCATTTGTAAACCGCGTAAAGCAAAAGGGGCTCAGAACCTTTAACACCTTTACGGGCAAGGCGGACATGAAGGGCAAAGAGTATCTGCTTGACCTGACAGCGGAAAACTACCCCGTAATCCCGACTGTCGATTCCGTGGGATGCCTTGATATGCTGCCCGAAACAAAGCGCTTTGTTGTCAAGCCGAAGGACGGAGCTGATTCCATCGGACTTGAATTCCTTACAAAGGAAGAACTTGCAACGCGTGACCTCAGCGGCGGCAGATTTCTCATTCAGCCGGAGATAGATTTTGATTACGAGGTTTCCTTCTATTTCATCAATGATAAGCTTGAATACGCGCTTTACGCACCGGACAAAACAAAGAGATGGGAACTGAAACAATATAACTGCTCCGCCGAGGATATATCTTTCGCAAAGAAGTTTATTGACTGGAATACGATTGATAAAGGAATTCAGAGAGTTGACGCCTGCAGGGCAAAAGACGACAGACTCCTTCTTGTGGAGCTTGAGGACCTGAATCCGTATCTTTCTCTGCTTGAGGTTGATGAAAAAACAAGAGATTGTTTTATGACTGATTTCATAAACGCGATAGACAACGCGTAAACATCGGGCACGGAAAATCCGGTTTATCGGATTGACTGCGAAGAAAGAATGATACAAATTGAAGTTTGTCGGTGAGGTGAAAGAGAATGATTTTCAGGGAATATGGCGAACAAAACAGGAATGTAATTATTCTCTTGCACGGCGGCGGTCTGTCTTGGTGGAATTATCGTAATGAAGCCGAAATGCTTAAAAATGATTTCCGTGTCATTATTCCGGTATTGGACGGTCATGCAGACAGCGACAGGGATTTCACAACAATCGAAGAAAATGCAAAAGAGATTATTTCATTTATAGATGAAAAGCTCGGCGGCAGTGTGATGTTAATAGGGGGATTGTCTTTAGGCGGGCAGATTCTGCTTGAAATCCTGTCACAGCGGTCGGATATTTGCGAGTACGCAATCGTCGAAAGCGCTCTTGTAATACCCTCAAGGCTGACATACTCAATGGTCAGACCGGTATTCGGAAACTGTTACGGGCTGATTAAACAAAAGTGGTTTTCTGAATTACAATTCAAATCGCTTAAAATAAATCAATCTTTTTTTGATGATTATTACAGAGACACCTGTAAAATAACAAAGCAGAATATGATTGCCTTTCTGCAGGCCAATTCCCTTTACTCTATGAGAGATTCGCTTGGCGACAGCAAGGCAAAGGTGAGAGTTTTTGTCGGAGAAAAAGAAAACGGCGCGATGAAAGATTCTGCTGTAAAAATCAACAAAAAAATAAAGGGCAGTTCGCTCAGAATTCTGGAGAAAATGTATCACGGAGAGTTCTCTGTTAACCGCGCCGATGATTATGTGAAAGAAATATATGATATTATAAAGCGTTGACAGTTTTTAATATACAGTAACTATAAACAGGAAAAGGAGACACGAGCACCTTGAAAACAAACGTAAAAAACTTTTTGGCGGTTTTTACGGCGCTTGCATTTATAGCCGCCGTATTTTCCGGCTGCGTTAAAGCAAATGACGGCGATAATAAGGGACCGGTGCCCGCCGCCTCCGATCTTGCGGTGATTCACGAAACAGAATTCGGCGGAATATATGCTGATATTACTATAGATGATTTCAATTCGCTGGGTTTTGATTTCGGCGACAGCGTGAATGTCATCTTCTCAAACGGCTACAGCGCAGAGGACCTTCCGTATTACAACGGTTATTATGTTAAAACGGGAGAAACTCTTGTTATCGGTTATCCGGGATATCCGCACATAAAAGTGTGCATAAACAGCGGAAACGACCTGTGGGATATTGCGAAGGCTGATGAAAACACAACAGTGACGATTTCACTGAATGAAAAAGCAAAATATCTGGATATTCAACAGGCCCGCGACCTTCATTATGAGGATGAAAGAGAGAAATATGCAAGCGATGAAGTGTTTGCGAATTTCCGTGCCGTTAAGGTAAGCACAATAAAGGATAACCTTGTTTTCCGCTCCGCCTCGCCCTGTGACAATCAGCACAACCGCGCAACTTATGTAAACAGCCTTATCAGTCAGTACGGTGTCGGATATATCATAAATCTTGCTGATAATGACGAAAAAATCCGCGGTTATATTGCCGATGAGAATTTCAGTTTCAATTATTTTCTTTCGCTCTATAATGGCGGAAATGTAATTCCGCTTGCGATGAATATGAATTTCGGCTCCGCCGAATTCAAACAGAAGGCGGCCGCAGGCTTAACCGCCATGCTTGAAAACGACGGCCCCTATCTTATACACTGCACGGAGGGCAAGGACAGAACCGGCTTTATGTGCATGCTGCTTGAAGCCCTCTGCAATGCGTCCTATAATGAAATCGTCAATGATTATATGATTACCTATGATAATTATTACGGTATTACGAAAGAAAAAGACGCAAAGCGTTACAGCCTGATTGTTGAGCTGGTGTTAAACCCGATGATTGAAGGAATGGCCGGGGAAGAAGTTGACGATTTTGAGAATGCTGACCTTGCCGCCTTCGCCGTACAGTATCTCAAAGACGGAGGTATGACGGCGGCACAGATATCGGCGCTTAAAGATAAGATTGTAAAAGTGTAGAAGTGCTCGGGTGTAAAAATATATTGTCCTGAAGACTAAACAGTATCGGAGTTGATTCAGAGGAAGTCCGTTAGTTTTGCATAGGGCTAATTTCATCAGGCAAATAATATCGGACTTTTTCTTATAGATTATAAAGGAGTGCATACTATGAAAAAAGTATTATCTGTAGCAGTGCTTATATTGGCGCTTGCATTTGTTTTCTGTTCCTGCGGAGGAAAGAATTCAGATTCGCAGACGGAGACATCCGCTCATCAGAAAGTTGAATTCACGATGAAAGACGGCGGCTCATTTGTAGTTGAGCTTTATCCCGAATATGCGCCCGAAACCTGTGAAAACTTTATCAATCTTGTTAACGAAAAGTTTTACGACGGCCTTACTTTCCACAGAGTTATAGAAGGCTTTATGGCTCAGGGCGGAGATGCCTCCGGAACGGAAAAAGCCGGTATGGCTCATACAATACACGGTGAGTTTTCATCAAACGGTTTCACTCAGAATACCCTGTCACACGAGAGGGGAGTTATCTCCATGGCGAGGACCCGTATTCCCGATTCGGCTTCATCGCAGTTTTTCATCTGCTTGGGAAATCCGACGTTCCTTGACGGTAATTATGCCGCCTTCGGAAGGGTTATTGAGGGAATGGAAACGGTTGACGGCTTTCTCAAAGTCAAAAGAGTTATGGGAGCCGACGGCGAACTTTCTTCCCCTGTTGAGCCTATTGTAATTGAGAGCGCAAGAGTTATTGGATAAAAGCGGCTGTGTAAATCAAATCACCCGTCTTTTCGGACGGGTGATTTTTAGTATGGTTTTTATTTTTTATTGTTCCGTAAAGACATTGACCGAAAAGATAACACGTGTTATATTTGTCGCATAAGAAGGAGGTGCCCTTATGAAGGTTATTGATGCAATAAAAAGCAGAAGAAGTGTACGCACATTTGACGGCAAGAGGCTCAGTGAGGAAGACCTCAGTCTTATTTCTGCCTGCGCCGTTTCATTGTTGAATCCCTATGACATTCCGATTGAGTGGAAAATTCTTTCCGCAAAAGAGAGCGGACTTTCATCCTCCGTAATTGTCGGTACGGATATTTTTATCGCGGGAAAGATGAAGAATGTGCCTCACGCGGAGGAGGCTTTCGGCTATTCGTTTGAAAAAATAGTTTTATATGCCGAGTCAATAGGTATCGGCACAACCTGGATTGCCGGCACGATGAACCGCGCCGCCTTTGAGCGCGCAATAGAGCTCGGTGAAGATGAGGTTATGCCCTGCGTCAGCCCGCTCGGCTATCCTGCAAAGAAGATGTCGGTGCGGGAAGCCGTTATGAGAAAGGGAGTAAAGGCAGATGTCCGTTTTGATTTCGGAGATTTGTTTTTCAAGGAGTCTTTCAGCACACCCCTTAACTCCGCGGCGGCGGGTGAGCTTGGCACTGCGCTCGAAATGGTCCGCCTTGCACCGTCGGCGGTCAATAAACAGCCCTGGCGGCTTGTTGTTGACGGAGATACAGTCCATTTCTATGAAAAGAGAAGTAAGGGCTATGTGAAAGACAACGGCTGGGACCTTCAGAAAATTGATATCGGTATTGCTATGTGTCATTTTGCGAGCACCATTGAGGAATCAGGGAAAAGTGTTGAATTATCATTGAACGATCCCGGCATTGATTTGCCCACGGATACCCTGTATATTGCTTCATTGAATATAAAATAACAGGTTTTACAATATTTCGCACAAAAAACCGCACCTTACCGTAAGGCAGGTGCGGCTTTGATTTTTTCAGTCATTACAGCATAACTGTGCGCAAATCATTATCTTCCGGCAGATTTATGCGCCGAAAACATCACGAATAGCTTCAAGATAGCCGTAACCGTACAGATCATCCGGCTCCAGATAGCTGGTTTCCGTCCATTCATTCCAGCTGTTCACCGTAATCAGCGGTGCGCGCAGTTTACCGTTTTGCAATGCGGAGTCGGTATATGCTTTGATTTTTTTACACGTTTCGCGTATGTTTTCCGGCGTATTGTTTTCCACAACGCCGGGAATATAACCATTGAAACGGACATTGTTGTCCCACCCGAGAGAAAGGTTTGCGTAAAACGGGACGGACATGTTTTCTGCCGTATTACTCACGCTTTGCAGGTATTCTTCGCTAAGAGCCGTATAGTCTCCGTCAAATTTCAGGGAGCAGCCCCAGTTGTAACTCGTTACGGAATCGGCGCCGAGGTAGGAGTATAATTCTTTAAGCGGCAGCCCCTTTCGAGCATCATTATCCGGCAGCCAGTTTGTATTACCCCAGGACCAGTGCACAAACTGCAGATGAAGTCCCGGGAAACCGGCGGCTTCCGTCTGTCTGCGGAATTCATCAAGCGCCTGCCTGCAAGCCTTAGTTGTTCCGAATGAGCGTATAAGATTGTCAAGGTCAAAAACCATATATACGGGGCAACCGTCGATTTTGTAATAATTATTCTTAATGAAATACTTTTTGATTGTCCTTTCACAGATTGTGTGAAAAATTTCGGGGGTAACGACTCCGCTCCATATAACAGTGTCCAGGTCGTCGGAATTGCGTTTGTCCCACAGGTAATTGGCATTGTGGTTTGCCCACATCAGGTAAAACTTCATATCGGTGTTGTTTCTGGCTTTCAGGAAGCCGTCATTCAGGCAGTTTTCAAGAAACGGGCGGTTGTCATACCAGTACCAGTCATAAATAAATGTGTTGACTCCGTAGGCTTTTGCGCAGTCAATCTGCATTTCCATAACGCGGCTGTCAGCCTCGTTGACATACCCCCAAAGCGGCTTCCGCGGCCAGCGGCAGCCTTTGTAACCTTTGTTTGTCATAGCCTTGACGGTCTGCCATTCACCGTAGCCATCAGGCCAGAAAATCTTTGTACGCGGTTCATCGCCCGTATAGGACGGCCATATAAATGCGGCAATGTCATATTTTTGCATTTTTTCATCTCCTTAATACCGATTTCTCAATTACGCAGGCACCTTCTCGGCGAAATCTGCAGTGTCTGCTTACGCTTAACCCGGGGTACGGTTTCTGTGTATGAATATCCTTTTCTATATTACCGATAATACTTCTGCTTCCCTTTTTACAAAAGCGATGTATTCGTCAATTTCTGCTCTGATTTCAAAGAAGCCGCCGCCGTATGTCCGGCCGTTTTTGGTTAAGACCCATTCTCCTTCGGGAAGATAAACCGTTTTGACCGTCTGACCTTTATTGACAATCGGCGCAAACAGGATGTCGTCTCCGAACATATACTGCTCGCCGAGCGAATAGCAGTTTTTATCTCCGGGATAGTCAAAAAACATCGGGCGCATAACGGGATAACCTTTTTCGGAAGCAATCCGCATGTGCTTTTCTATATACGGTCTTAACCGTTCACGGAGCAGTACCAGATCTTTCAGTATAGCAAAGTTTCTTTCACCGAAGCTCCAGATTTCATTTGGGTCTCCGGAAGGTTCCTTTACATCTCTCTTTTTTTCACCGTGACGGTTCCGATTGCCGTGAACACGCATAACAGGTGAAAATACGCCGTATTGAAACCAGCGCACGATAAGCTCTCTGTATTCATCACTTTCCGTGTCTGCTCCCCAAAACCCGCCTATATCGGTATTCCACCACGGAATACCGCACATTGACATGTTCAGGCCCGCTTTAACCTGGTCCGAAAGGCTTTCAAATGTTGACGGAATGTCTCCGCTCCATACAAGCGACCCGAATTTCTGGCTGCCTAAATAGGCGCACCTGGTAAGTGTAACAGGCGTTTCTGCGCCCATTGCCCTGAATCCGTCATACGCCATCTGAGAATAGTAATAGGGGAAAATCAACCCGACTTCGTCACCCCTGCCGGCATAAAACAACAGATTGTCAAACTGCTCGGGGTGAATTTCAGGCTCAGCTTCGTCGAACCAGAGAGCGTCGACTCCGTTATCAAGATAATTGTCTTTCAGTTTCGAAAAGACAAATTTGCGTGTTTCCGGGTTGGTCGCATCAATTTCAGCCTGCGGACCGTAAAAACTGAACACCTTGTCAAGCCCTCTTGATGTCCTTATCAGCATATTATTGTCGCGCATATAGTTGTAGTTTTCGCTGGAGCCGTTGACAGTGGGCCATACAGATACAACAAGTTTTGTGTTCATGCTGTGAAGCTCATCGGTCATAGCTTTTATATCCGGCCAATATTCAGGATCGAAGCGGTAATCGCCCTGCTCGGTCCAGTGAAAGTAGTCGCATACGATGGCGGAAAGGGGAATGTTTTCCTTTTTATATCTTCTCGCAACTTCAAGAAGATCCTCCTGGGTTTCATAGCGCAGACGGCTCTGCCAGAAACCTGTTGCCCAGTGGGGCATTATCGGTGCATGTCCCGTTAAATCTGCAAGGGCAGTACTTACCTCTTTTGGAGTTCCGCCAATAACCGTATAATCTATTTTTTTGGTGGCGTTTACGCTCCAGCGTGTGCGGTTGTTTGAGAGTTCAACATTTCCGATTGCGGGATTATTCCACAAAAAGCCGTAGCCGAGTGACGAATATAAAAACGGAACGGTGCATTTGGCATTGACGTGGCGCAGATCAAAAGAGCAGCCTTTTAAATCAAAATGTCCGCTTGCCTCGTGACCGAGCCCGTAAAAATGCTCATCAGCATTGGCCTTGAATGTAACACGTGCGCGCCACAGTCCGCTTGCCGTGTTTTCATAATAGCGGAATCCGGAGTTGAAAGCCAGCTCCGGCTGTTCTTCAAGAATGGTTTTTCCTTCTCTGAAAAAAGTAATTTTTCCGTTTTCTTCAAGGCGCATGGTTACCGTGCCCGCCGTCATCCTGACTTCACGATCATCCTCTTCAACAGTGCATCCGGCTGTTTGGGGAATCAAAGTGAAATTTTCGTCATTCTCCCGGCAGTCCGGAAATATTTCAATACGTATTGCGTTTTTATGGCAAGGGATTATACGAACAAGTTCGCCTTCCCTTGAAAACAGTATTTTATTCTCACTTATAACCGTGTTTCTCAAAATATTCACACCTTATATCAGATTACAACCGAAGTTCCCGTTGAGAGATATCCGAGTCTGTCTTTCATTTTTGTCTTCAGCAGTTCATATTGCTCGACGCCTGTGCAGTGGGCTGTGTAACAGACGGTATTTCCCTTTAAAAGTTCATCCGCAATTCCGAGAAGTTTTTCTCTGTCGGCTGCTGCGTCCAGCTTCATTAAATGAAAACCGCCTATAAAGACATCCGGCTTAAATCGGTTGATAATATTCAGTATTCCCCTGTGAGAACAGCCGCTGAACAGAATTCTTTTCCCGTTTTCCTCGATGAGCATATATTGCTCGTGAAGAAAAATTTCATCCTCAAGCCTTCCGTTATGTTTTATCTTAAGACCATACGGTTCAATGGGAAAAACGGGCGGACAGACGCCGCCGGAATAAAGCATTACGCCCTCGTCGATTGTTGCCTTGTCATCAACAAATATAACACGGCTGCTGTTTCTGATATCCTGATCCAGGCCGATATATTTTTCAGTGCCGTTATAGTGTTCACCGAAGGCCAGACGGCTTATGTAAACGGGAGCGGTTTTGTTGGCGTCAAGAAAAGCCGGTATGCCTCCGCCGTGGTCATAGTGTCCGTGCGATAAAACTGCACAATCAATACTGCTTATATCTATTCCGAGAATGTTCGAGTTTTTCAGAAAAAGGTCACTCTGACCTGTATCAAACAGTATCCTTTTACTGTTTGTTTCAACCAGCAGACTCAGGCCGTGCTCGCCCGAGAGCAAGGGATTATGGCAGACATTCTCGCACAAAGCCGTAATTCTCATTTTTTCACCTTTACCGTATATTGTCAGGATGTTTTTCTATTTTTCCGGGTCAACATCAAGCAAATCTCCGAAACCTTTTACGATTACCGACGCGCTTTTACCCGAAACAGTCAGCAGCATTGAGTTGGCAATCTCATCGCCTCCGTCCGCATTATAAATCAGAAGAGGAGTGAGGATTCCTTTGGTTGTGACGGTATCAGGCAGGTTGTATCCGATGGCGTCATTGGTTATACCCATAACAAGCAGTTGCTTGTCCTCATCACCGGATGCCTCCCTCACCATTTCTTCAAGGGTTTTGAAATCCCATTCGTCGCCGCTCCAGGATTGCGGACCATCCCATTTCGTGTTGCCGTCATAACCCTCTGCTGTGCCGTAAACGCAGGCGGGCGACATTTCGCCGGGAACAGTTATTAAAGCTACGTTTTCACCCAGTTCGATATAGCCGAGTTCAACCATAATGCCGTACCCGCTTTTTGATGACGGGGAGCGCACTGCGTTGAATCCGAGAATTCCGGTTGCCGCTCCGAGTTGCAGCAGACCGTAGTCGCAGTCTATAAGGATTTCGCTTGTTTTAATATTGAGAACGGGAGCAACGTCTTCCTTTTCCGTTGCTGCGTCAATTACATAATGAGCAAGGGAGTAGCCTTTTTTATACATATCGCCGAAGCCCGGTTCGCATCCCTCATAAAGTTCTGCCGTGATTTTCTCGCCGTATCTTCTTACCCATTCGTCTCTTGAAAGGGCTTTGGAAGCGGCCCACTCTTCAGCGTCTTCGCCGATTTCAACATCCGCTGTTGATACGCCTGCCTGAGTTCCCTGAATAAACAGGAAGTCATATCCCGCATCTTTCATGGCAAGCTTCATATAGTAAGGATAATCGCAGTCTGTCATATGGGTTTTCTGCGCATTCGCAGATACCGGATGAGCGCCTATATTGGTGACAATAGTCTTTTTTCCGCTATCGGATTCAAATATAAATGAGGAGAACCTGTTCTGCGTTTTTGCTCCGCTGTTGAATTTATCTCTGGCTCCGTTGACTTCTGAAGTATTGAAAAACGAAAGATTGCCTTCTTCCATGCCTGTGAAAGCTCTTTCAACGGCGTCGGACGTCTTGTCAACAAGAGTGTCGTGCATATCCTTCTCAAGGGTCAGCATATACTGACCGGGAATGAAACGCTTGAAAAGATTGGCAAAAAGGACACCGAGAATCCTCTTCCAATACATTCCCTGAATGTCAAGGCCCGCGTGGCAATGAGTTGCACTGACAGTGCATGAAAGAATATCATCGGAAGAGATGCCGTATTGGCTGAGCTTTTCCTCGATTCCCTTCCTGATATCGCGGCAGGTAAGATTTGTGATGCCTACTCCGTCAACGCTTATTATGATTATAATGTCACTTTTACCGTTACCGTTTGTGTCACAATTATTTGATAATACGAGCACATTGACATTCTGACCCGAATAAATCTTATCTATTTCCGCCTGATAACCGCCTCCGCTGTGTCTCTTGTCAAGGCAAAAGCCCTCGGGGTCGGGGTTTCCCTGTGCGTCGCGGCGCCATTTTTCAGGTATTACGCTGTTATCGGCGAATCCCGCTTTCCAGCCTGTTCCGCTGACTTTGCCGTCGGTTCCGGGATAGAAATAATCGCTTTCTCCGGCCTTATAATCTTTTGCGTTCTTCATTCCGAAGCGGACATTGACCGCTGTCAGAAGCGCAAAAAGCCCGTCCTGAACAATGCCGAATACGCTGTCAACTGCGTGTTCAAGAGCACCGTATCCCTCTTTGCCTTTGTTTGCGGCAAAGGCATTTACGGTTGTGACTGTAATCATTGCTGCGGAAAGGAAAATTGCTGTTGCTTTTTTAAGAACTTTCATTATTCTTTTCCCCCTGTATATTATTATTTCTTATTTCTTTTTCTTCAGTACCGCCAGCGCCGCGTAATGGAGAACGGTAAACCTGTCCGGCACTGTCTTCTGAAGCATATTCATATGTTCTGTTTCCCACCCGGAAATCTCAGCCTGCGTAAGTGAGGCACCGATTCCTCTGCAGGTCTTCATCCTTCCGTTCCAGCTTTCTCTTGTAAAAGGCACCTGCAAATCATATTCCTCATGGTCAATAAGTTCAAAATAAGCGTAGGCAATGTCCGGAATTGAAATCGGCTTTCTCGTTTCTCCTCCTCCGGTCCAGTCCGGGTTATATTTAAGCACCAGTTTTTCGCTTTGGCCTGCTGTTTCATCTTCATAAGGCAGCCACTCCATACTCAGCAGAAGCAGTTTGCCGTCATCTTTGAGAACACGGGCAATCTGAGGTATAACTTTTTCGTGGTCAAAATACCAGAAGCACTGGCAGGCTGTGACAACATCAAAACTTCCCGATGGATAATCCAGATTTTCCGCAGCTGTAACACGGAATATAATATCCATTCCTTCCTCTTGTGAAAGCCTTACAGCCTGTTTTGTCTGTTCCGGTGAAATATCCGTGCCGGTCCATGCGGCGCCGTAGTGATACATATTTCTCGGCAACACTCCGGTACCTGTTCCTATATCCAGAACATTCTGACCGTTCAGGCACAGCCCTCTTTCAGCTATTTTACGGTAAAAGATTTCAGGATAAATATCTCTGTATTTTGCATAATCTGACGACGTCTTGCCGAAATCAAACGCCTTTCCGCCGTCAATATCACTGTTTGTCTGCATGGTAGCACCTCAGTTCCGTATTTGATTCCTCCGCCCGGGAAGAGTGCCGGCTTTATGCGCCTGCTTCAAAATGCAGGCTTGTGTCCGCTTCGGACTTTACCGAGAAAACAGCAAACCCGTTTGCGGTTTCAACAAAGTCTGCTCCGCCTGTTTCCTTAAAGCTGCCGTTCTGATATATTATGCCGTCATTAAGTTTTACGGTTTGTCCTTCAAGATAAGGTATATAAATCAGGGCTGTTGTGTCTGCAGGCAGTTCCGCGTCCAGGACAAATGAGTTTTCCGATTTTTTCTCTGTAACTCTTATATATCCTTTGACAGACGGCACAACGCATTTTACGGTGTCGGTTCCGGTCAGCCGGGGCTTTATGATAAATTCTTCATATCCCGGTTTAACGGGCCTTATTCCGGCGAAGTATTTGCTCATAATAACAAGCGGCCCGCCGGACCAGGCGTGATTCATTGTTCCTCTGAGTTTTGTCCATCCTTCCCAGAGGGTTGAATAGTTCTCCTCTATCATCCGGTTATACCGTTTGAGCATTCTGCTCTTAGCCTCATCGTATCTTTCCATCCTGCAGAGGGCTTCGAGCACATAAAATTCCATATACGGGCTGGCGTTTTCGGTTTTATTGAGTACCGAAGCTATCGCTTCGTATTTATTTTCTTCCGCCAGACCGGAGATTACCGCAAGAGCGTTTGCTCTGTCATCGGGATTGATTACATCTTTGCTTTTATACCCTTTTCCTGTCCACAAGGCCGAATATCCCGTTTTGATTTTGCTCATCCGCTCCTCAATATCACTGCTGTTTTTGCCGAGAACGTCAGCCATATATTTGACGCAGGAAAGCGCGTAATAGTACCACGCGTTTTCAACGGCAGCCGTATCGGCAAAATTGCCCCAGTCAATCCAGTCCCAGGAACCCTCACGGTGAATAACGAGGTTGTTGCTGCCTATGGTCCAGAGATTGATATAATTGACGGCGGCATCATAGACCGATTTAAGAAATTCAGTATCGCCCGTATATAAATAATATGTTTTGAATCCGCAGATTCCCGCAAGCTGTTGAACGGGAAGCTCATAGAAACTGTTTGTTGTCGGAACCACGGTTTGCAGTATGTTTGTGCTGCTGTCAATGTGCCCCAGCATGGAGGCAACGCCCTTCTGATACAGCAGATATGAATCCGAATCCAGCGAATACATGGACATTGCCATCTCGTTGGTAACATCGCCCCACCACTGTGCTCTTTCTCTGTCCGGACAATCCATATAATTATCACGCATGGTAACGTAAAGGGTGCGCAGAGATTTTTGCCAGAGCGTATTCAATCTTTCATCGTTACATTCAAATAATCCGGAAAACTCTGTGTTATAGCCTGTTTCTCTGTATTTAAGTTCAAGAATTTTAACTCCTGCGGGTATTTCATATGTAATGTGCTCACCGTTAAACCAGCCGGGTGCCTCAAATTCCTGCTTTCCGTTTTTAGTGATATAGGTATCGCTCACTGAACCGCGCCACGTGTTTTCGGTCAGGATCCTTATCTTTTTGCCGGAATCCGCAACAATTTTGAGATAGGGTGTGCACTGAGCATTGTACGGGATATCAAGAGTTATCAGTCTGTGTGATAATACGGTAAGCCCTTTGTATTTTTCGGAGTTTTCATAATCCTTCAAGCCAAAATCCTTAAAGAGGGGAATGCCGCGCGGGTAAAGTCTGCCCCACGGAGCAGAGCCGCCTGTTCCGTTTTCCGAGGCGCTTTGCCAGGCGCTGTCATCAAAATCGGCGGAAAGCCAATCGCCGATTTCCTTTCTCGCGTCATAGTATATGTTTAACTCGGGAAGACGGTAATTGGATTTGAAAACACCCTCTTTATTCAGAAAAGCGGCGTTTCTGCAGACCTTCCAGCTGCTGTCGGAAACAATGTCTTCCGCCTCAAAAATAAATCCTGCTTTGCCGCTGTCAGTGCTTGAAAAACTCGTATCTCTGCCCCAATACCAGACCAGAGCGCAAATGATGTTTTCCCCGGGTTTCAGATAAGGCGCAATATCAATCGTATCATAATAACTGTCATCCGGAGAGGGCCCTCTTTTTGCACTTCCTTCAAATACGGCGTTCTCTCCGTTGATATAGAGCCAATACCTGGAATCAGCGGAAATAAAGGCGGTCATTGTTTCGGGAATTTCGGAAAAATCCACGGTTTTTCTGAAACACATCCACACATTTCCTTCGCTGCCGTCAGACGAATCCCAGATAAAATTTGCCTTCCAGTCGGTTTTCGGCTCTGTGTCAATTCGCGTGTAAGGTGTTATATTTTCAGGCAATGTATATTCGTTCTTAAAATACGGCTTTGTATTGGGCCATCCGGCGAAAAGTTCAGAAAGAAATGTGACGGCCGCTAAAATGAAGGAAATCAATCTGTTCATCAGGTTTCACCCTCTTATACCGGAATCATCGCATGCAAGTACGGTTTAACATCAATATTATATCATTACGGAGTAAAAAAATAAAGCCTCTGCGGCAGTAAAAACTTTAAAACAAGTATTGAAAAAGTACGGAAATTTTGCCCGAACGTATCAGATATATTGATATCCGGTGATGAGAACTGTTCCCTGTGATGTTAACGGCCAAGGTCTGCTTTATATTTACACGTCCAAACCGGTCGGTTATGAGCCGGAATGATTTTATAATCGGTATCATCGGTATCTGAGAAACATTGCGCAGATAAATTACATACAGGATGCGCTTTTCCGGGATATGTTTCCGTCAACAGATTGATTACCGCTTAGAAGGGAGCATAAAAAACCGGCGCAACTTCAGATACGCCGGTTTCTCGGAAGTATTAACTTTTAAATATTTCAAAAAGCGCCCGTTTATCAGTCATTCATACGGGGTTTCTTTCCCGATTGTTTATTTACGGTCCTTGTCGATTATTTCCTTTGCAACCTCAGATTTTGAAACGCATCTGTCCATAGCCGTCTTTTCAATAAATCTGTGGGCGGCGGACTCGTCCATCTCCTCTGTTTTAATAAGTATCCATTTTGCTCTGTTGACCAGTCTGATTTCCTCCATTTTTTCCTCAACGGAAAGGCTTTTGATTTCGGCCTTCCTGTTTCGTTCTCTTGCGCTGATCATCCAGTTAACACCTGTTGTAAAGGCGAATTTTGACATCGGCTTTTCAAGTATAAAGACTCCGTATTCGGCTGCCTTTTCATATACTTCATTGTAAAGCTCCGCTCTTACGAGGAGAAGAACAACTGTTCCCCTTGATGAATTGCAGATTTCTATTGCAAATCCCGTCCCGAAATCGTCCGGAAGAGGAGTGTTGACAATAACGAAGTCATACTGCCGTTCGGAAAGTCTTCTTTTTGCCTCATTGACACTGTTAACGACTGTTACGGGGTCGAACCTTGATTCGGGGAGCATTGAAGTCAGCGAGCTGATTAATACCTGCGATGAAGAAACGAGCAGTACACTGTATATATGTTCTCTCAGGCTCATTGGCTCCCCTCCTTTCGGTTTACTCTTCAGATGATTTATCCGCCGCAATAAATATCAAAAATCTGTTTTGGCAGACAGGATTTTACAAAATCGCTGTTTTTCATTATTTTCTGTGCCGCTTCAAGAGAAGTGGGCAGGTGTTTGTATTTTGACGTAATATCCTCGTTTACACGGAAAAGATTTATATTGGCGGCTTCCGGCAGGTCCAGCTTTTTTTCAATGCCGTAAAGGCCTGCATAAATAAGCAGGGTGAAAGCAAGATAGGGGTTTACCGTAGGGTCAGGTGAGCGCAGCTCTGCTCTGCGGTATTCACCAACGGCGGCGGGTATTCTCACAAGTTGAGAGCGATTCTCAGCGGACCAGGAGATGTAACTTGGCGCTTTATTGTGACCGAAACGGTTATATGATGCTTCGGTGGGATTAAGCACCGCAGTCATCTCGTCAATCTTGTCCAGCACGCCGGCTATCATATAGCAAAGATTGACGGACCCGACATCGGGCTTGATGGATATGTTTATGTGGCACCCGTTGCCGGCCTCATTTTCAAGTGGCTTCGGGCTGAAATCAACATGTATACCGTTTCTTCCGGCAACAGTTCTCACAACCGTACGGAAGGTGAGCGAGTTATCGGCAGTAGTAAGCGGGTCGGAATAGCGGAAATCTATTTCATTCTGACCGGGGCCCTGTTCGTGGTGGGAGCTTTCCGGGAATATTCCCATCTGTTCAAGGGTCAGGCAGATTTCACGGCGTATATTCTCGCCCTTGTCTGCCGGAGCTATGTCCATATAGCCTGCGTTGTCATAGGGAATATTGGTCGGATTGCCGTTTTCGTCAAGGTTGAAAAGATAAAACTCCTGCTCAGTGCCGAAGTTGAAAGAATAACCCGCTTTTTCTGCGTCATCAACTGCTTTTTTAAGCAAACTTCTCGTATCCCCGCAAAAAACAGAGCCGTCGGGATTATTTATGGTTGTAAACATACGCACAACCTTGCCGTGCTCGGGTCTCCAGGGAAGAAACGAAAGAGTATCAGCATCGGGGATTAAGAACAAATCGGAAAACGATTCATCCCTGAATCCCGCAATCGCCGATGCATCAAAAGCGATACCCTGATTGAATGCACGCTCTAATTCACCGGGCATAATTGAAATGTTTTTTTGCCTGCCGAAGACATCGCAGAAGGCAAGGCGGATGAATTTGACATCCTCTTCTTTAATATACTGCAGTACTTCATCAATTGAATATTTCATATTCTTTCGGCCTTTCTTTAATTGGCTACGTACATCTGTTTGTATGGATTCTTGCTGTCCGGAGTTATGAGAGAATAACTTGCGGTCAACAGTTCATCTTCATTATATTCGAAGCGACTGCAATATTCAAGTAAATAAGGCTTTATTTCTTCAATATCGGCAGAGGAAGCCTCTTTGACATCTACGCCGGCAGGGAAATCAATGCCGGAGCAGTTCCCTTTGATGAACATTTTCCCTCCGTGCATACCCGTGCAGGGGAAATAACCTGTTTTTCTGCCGTCGGCGCCGAGTCCGAGGACAATGATAATGCCGCCTGCCTGATATTCGCCCAGGAAACTGCCTGCCGTTCCTCCTATGACCATAACCGGGGTTTTGTCTTTAAAAGCTTTCATATGAATTCCGGCGCGGTAGCCTGCATTTCCTTTAATAAATATTTTTCCTCCCCGCATAGCGTAGCCGACGGCGTCTCCCGCATTTCCGCGAATGATTATTTCACCGCTGTTCATCGTGTCGCCTACAGCGTCCTGAACATTTCCGTTAACGGTTATTGTTGCTCCGTTGAGATATGCTCCGAGAGCGTTGCCCGGTATGCCTTCAATTTCGATGCTCTTGTCCGAAATACCTGCGCCTATGAACCTCTGTCCCATGCAGCTTGTGAGTTTGATTTCGCTGTCTGCGCAACGGAGAAGGTTGTTTATTTCACGGTAACCGATTCCCTTGGTATCAATTGTCATTCAGATTTCACCCCCGAAAACATGCTTACGGCTTTCAGCGGAAAACGATGTGAAATCAGCCGTCTTTCTCAGCATATCAAAATTCAGCGTGGAGAGGGGAATTCTTTCCCTGATGAGCGAGGTATAAATGCCCGCTCTTTCGTTACATCCGACCAGCATAAAGCCTATGAGCCTGCCGTCCTTCGTAAAGAAACGCCTGATTGTATTCTCGCTTCTGTCTTCAAACAATTCGCCGTCATAACTGCCGGCCGTCATAGCGTGTATACCGAAAAATCCGATTGAATTCATAGGTATCGGATTTGCGAATTCCGTTTTGCCGCCTGCCATATTCACGCCGGCGGTGAATCCTCCGATATATGCGTTAGGCATTATAGCAATAACCTTATTCATTCCGTCAGAGTAATCAACGCATTCAGTGCAGTCACCGGCGGCGTATATGTTTTTAACCGATGTTTTGCCGTATTTGTCAACGGTTATCCCGCGGTTGACATTTCCGCCTATATCCCTGATGAGCGCGCTGTTTGCTCTGACACCGACTGCAATAACAAGTATGTCGAATTTTACGGTTTTACCGCTTTTCATTATTGCTTTGTTACCGTCAAACTTCACCGCGCTGTCGCCGAGCATAAAAGCAATGCCGCTGTCCTCAAGTCTTTTTTGCATAATGGCAGCGCAGTCATCATCGAGAATGCTCGAAAGGATTCTTCCGGCGAGATCGCAGACAGTAACCGATTTGGCCCTGTCGCCGATGCCCTCGGCGCATTTGAGGCCTATCAGTCCCGCGCCTATGATGAGGACGTCCTTATCTTTTGACAGTTCCTTTTTCAGTGCTTCGGCGTCATCAATGGTCATAAAGCTGAAACAGTGCTTTACAGTATCAAGCCCTTCAAAAGGCGGAACAAAAGGCGAAGAACCGGTTGCGACGCAAAGCGAAGTGTAAGATACTTTTTCTCCGTCTTCAAGTATTACGTGCCTTTTGCTTTTATCAATACTCACGGCTTTTTTGAATATGACGGAACAGCCGTTGCTTTCGTAAAATCCGTCCGCGCGGTATTTCATTTTTTCGCGGTCGGTTTTTTCCTCAAGATAATATGAGATAAGGGGTCGGCAGTAAACAGGGTGCTTTTCTTCCGAGATGACGGTTATCCGGCCTTCGTTTTCAGTGCTTCTTATCCCTTCGATGCAGCCGGCGGCGGCAACACCGTTGCCGATAATCACAAATTTATCCACCGTCTTCACCTCTCTTCAAACACTATTGCATTATTCGGGCAGCCCTTGACACAAGCCGGTGTTCCGTCTGAATTACGGGTGCAGAGCTCGCATTTTTGCATAACGCCGTTTTCATTAAGGGCCAGAGCGCCGTATGGACACACAAGTATGCATGTCATACAGCCGACACACTTATTCTTATCAACTACTATCACTCCGTCTTTATTCGAAATTGCTCCCGCAATGCAGCTTTTTACACAAATCGGGTCTGTACAGTGACGGCAGGAAACAGCGTAGGATATTTTTTCGTTTCCTTCAATGTGAATACGGGGAAAAATCGGCTTTCCCTTCAGGGCTTCGACCATATCCTTGAGCCCTGAATTTGCAAATGCGCAATTATACTCGCAAAGGTGGCACCCGAGGCACCATTCTTCATTCACATAAATTCTTTTCATATGTCTGCCCTCAAAATCGGTTGTCACTCGCCGGCGTGGGATATGCCTAGGATTTCAAGTTCTTTTTCGTTTAGTCCCACGCCCCTGAGCATAAGACGGTTGCCTTTTAGAGCCTCAATGGAATTGATGCCCATACCGCCCATTATTTCTTTTATTTCGTGTTTCCATGCCGTCATAAGGTTGACAAGGCGTCGGCTGCCGATATCCGGATTAAGTCTTTTAATCAGCTCCGGTTTCTGGGTGGCTATTCCCCAGTTGCATTTGCCGCTTTGGCAGGTGCGGCAGAGATGACATCCGAGCGCAAGCAGTGCGGCAGTAGCAATATAACATGCGTCTGCACCGAGCGCTATCGCTTTGACAACATCGGCGGCGCTTCTGATTGAGCCGCCGGCGACGAGTGAAACATTGTTCCTTATGCCCTCATCGCGCAGCCTTTTATCAACCGAGGCAAGGGCAAGTTCTATCGGTATACCCACATTGTCCCGTATACGTGTAGGCGCCGCGCCGGTGCCGCCTCTGAAACCGTCGATGGCGATTATATCGGCTCCGCTTCTTGCAATTCCGCTTGCTATGGCGGCAATGTTATGAACCGCGGCCACTTTTACTATAATTGGTTTTTTATAGCGGGTGGCCTCTTTGAGTGAAAACACAAGCTGGCGAAGGTCTTCGATGGAATATATGTCATGGTGGGGAGCGGGCGAAATTGCGTCAGAGCCTTCGGGTATCATCCTGGTACGTGATATATCTCCGACTATTTTTTCGCCGGGCAGATGTCCGCCTATACCCGGCTTTGCGCCCTGGCCCATTTTTATCTCTATTGCAGCCCCGGCATTCAGATAGTTTTCATATACTCCGAAACGGCCGGAGGCAACCTGGACTATTGTATTCTTACCGAACTTATAAAAGTCCTCGTGAAGTCCGCCTTCACCGGTATTATAAATAATCCCAAGCTCTTCAGCGGCCCTTGCAAGTGAAGCATGCGCATTGTAGCTGATTGAGCCGTAGCTCATTGCCGAAAACATAACCGGCATAGTAAGCTCAATCTGCGCAGGCAGGTTATTTATCAGGTTTCCGCTTTTATCCCTCTCGATTCTTTCGGGCTTTTTGCCGAGAAATACCTTTGTTTCCATTGGTTCACGAAGGGGATCAATCGGAGGATTCGTCACCTGAGAGGCATTTATGAGCATTTTATCCCAATAAACCGGCATAGGCTTCGGGTTGCCCATTGATGAAAGCAGAACTCCGCCGCTGTTTGCCTGTTTATAGACCTCTCTGATGGTGTCATTCTGCCAGTTGCAGTTTTCCCTGAGGATACAATCGGATTTGACGATTTTCAGCGCTCTTGTCGGGCAGAGCGAAACGCATCTCTGGCAGTTAACGCACTTTGATTCATCGCTCTTCATTATTCCGCCTTTGATATCAAAAAAATGCACTTCATTTGCGCATTGCCTTTCACACACGCGGCAGGCGATGCATCTTTCACTGTTTCTTATTACTTCGAATTCCGGATACAAAAATTCGACACTCAATTTTCAACACCTTCCCCGAGTGTAACTATGACAGGCTCTCCGCCTGCGGGCGCCCAAATATTTTCGGCGTTGGGCTCCATGGTTCTTATGGCCGCCTCCTCGCTGGCCATAAATACTCTGTCATCTTTTTCTCCGACTACAAGAGACCTGAGTTTGAGTCTGTCGTTTAGAGCCATAAGACCGCCTTCAAAACCCAGAACTATTGAAAAAGGTCCGGTTATAAGAAGACTGGAGAACATTGTTCTCAGGTAGATCAGTTTATCTCTTTCCGGTATATTCCTGTTTTTTTCTATTGTGCTCCAAAACGGCGCGGCAACCACGTTTGCCGCCTCCTCAAGAGATAGTCTCTGCCTTCTTAAAAGGTAATCCATTATATATGTGATAACTTCCGTATCGGTTTGCAGGGTGCATTTGTATCCGAACATCTCTATGAAACGCCTGTTCGCGTCGTATGATGAAATTTCGCCGTTATGAACAACCGAGTAATCCAGCAAAGTAAAAGGATGCGCGCCGCCCCACCAGCCGGGAGTGTTGGTCGGGTATCTTCCGTGCGCTGTCCAGGAGTAACCTCTGTATTCACCCAGGCGGTAGTATTCACCTATGTCCTCCGGGTAGCCTACGGCTTTAAAAGTTCCCATATTCTTTCCGCTTGAGAATACATAGGCGCCTTTCATTTCAGAGTTTATTTTGACAACCGTACGAACAACAAATTCCTTTTCATCAAGCTGAAGATCTGCAAGAGTTGACTTGAGAGGGGAAACGAAATATCTCCAGATGATAGGCTCGTCCGTTATTGCCCGGTTCTTTTCGGTAGGAATAATTTCCGCTTTCACTATTTCAAAATGTTCTTTTATGAATGCTTCGCAATCCTTTCGTGTTGAGCGCGAATCAAAAAAGATGTGTAAGGCGTAGAAATCTTTATAGGCGGGGTATATGCCGTAGCCTGCGAATCCGCCTCCCAGTCCGTTTGAGCGGTCATGCATAGGCCGCATTGCCTCTGATATAAGATTCCCCGGGATGGGATTTCCCTCGCGCGATATAACAGCGGCTATCGCACAGCCGGACGGTATTCTTATCTTCCCTTCAAGCTCCATTTATACTACCTCATCATACAAAAAAGGGCGCCCATTTCGCACGTTAAAGCCTGATGCGAAATGAACGCCTTTGCTCATTTGCAGGAATTATATCATTATTCCTGCAAATTGTCAACATAAAAATGGAAAAACGGCAAAATTTTGCAAGAAACTAAAAATGCTTATGCAAAATCTGTTGACAAACCGGATTTTCGGTAGTATAATCCAATCATAAAGGCAATGGCGTCTCCGTCGTATTTATGACGGGGACGCTTTCAGTTTTTATACAATCTTTTCAATTGAGGCAAGGGCGTCTCCGATTCGGGCAGGCGCTCTTGCTTTTTTATATCAAACATTTTTAAGGAGATGGTTTTTATGTCAGTAGAGTTTTGGTATCTTATAGGAGCTGCATTGGTTTTCTGGATGCAGGCAGGATTTGCAATGGTTGAAACGGGATTTACCCGTGCGAAGAATGCCGGTAATATTATAATGAAAAACCTGATGGATTTCTGTATAGGAACAATAGTCTTTTCAGTTTTGGGTTACGGTCTTATGATGGGTGAAGATACCTTGTTCGGTCTTATCGGAATTCCGAATATGAATATGTTTGCCGATTTCAAAGATTTCATTGCCAATCCGGCAGGCGGAGGATTCACAGGCGCGTCAACATTTGTTTTTAACCTTGTTTTCTGTGCTACGACCGCAACAATAGTTTCAGGAGCAATGGCGGAGAGAACAAAGTTTTCGGCTTACTGCATTTATTCGGCAGTTATTTCTTTATTTGTCTATCCAATTGAGGCACACTGGATCTGGGGAGGCGGCTGGCTTTCAAAACTCGGTTTTCACGATTATGCAGGTTCCTGCGCAATTCATATGGTCGGCGGAATTGCAGCTCTTGTCGGCGCAACGATTCTCGGCCCCAGAATCGGTAAATACACCCGCGATGCAAACGGCAAGGTTACAAAGGTTAACGCTTTCCCCGGTCATTCCATACCTCTGGGTGCACTCGGAGTTTTTATTCTTTGGCTTGGCTGGTACGGTTTCAACGGCGCAGCGGCTACGACAACTTCAGAACTTGCTTCCATTTTTCTTACCACAACAGTTGCCCCCTCAGTCGCAACTGTGACAACAATGATATTTACCTGGATACATAACGGCAAACCGGATGTTTCCATGTGCCTTAACGCATCACTTGCCGGTCTGGTTGCCGTTACGGCAGGAACGGACGCTCTGGACTGGATAGGCGCCGCGGCTGTCGGTTTTGTATCGGGTATTATTGTAGTGGTTGTTGTTGAGTTTCTTGACATTAGGTTACATATTGACGATCCTGTCGGCGCAGTAGGAGTTCATATGGCAAACGGTGTATGGGGAACAGTTGCAGTCGGACTGTTTGCAAATCCCGATGCTCCAGCCGGTCTGAGAGGTTTCTTCTACACCGGAGAAGTCCGTCAGTTGCTTATCCAACTTCTCGGTTTCGTCAGCGTTGCGGTTTATGCGGCTGTTATGATGACAGTTGTATTTAAGTTAATAAAGAAAGCTTGCGGTTTACGTGTTCCCCGTGAAGAGGAAATCAGAGGTCTTGACGCAACCGAGCATGGTCTGCCAAGCGCATACGCTGATTTTGTCCTGTCGGTTGATAAGTATTCCGATTTCGGTGCACCTGAAAGTATTGTTGCCGTTACAGGTCAGATTCCCGCAGCAGAGGCAATTCCGGTAAAACGTGTTCCCTCATTTGATGACGGCTTACCAAAATTCACAAAGATTGAAATTGTATTTAAGGAAGAGAAACTTTACGCCCTGAAAGAAGCCATGGGCAAACTCGGGATAACGGGCATGACCGTCTCGCATGTTATGGGATACGGTCAGCAGATGGGAAAGCCGGAGTACTATCGCGGTGTTGCGGTTGAAACCAATTTGCTGCCGAAAGTTCAGGTAGATATAGTAGTTAGTAAGGTACCTGTGCGCGATGTTATAGAAACGGCAAAAAAGGTGCTTTACACCGGCCATATAGGAGACGGAAAGATATTTGTTTATGATGTTGAGAATGTAGTTAAAATCCGCACGGGCGAAGAGGGGTATGATGCCCTTCAGGATGTTGAATAACTATCAGCAGAGGGCAAACTGCTGTAATTTTTGCAGGAATTAGATATATTTCCTGCAATTTATCGTGAAATAATCGGGAATTTTCAACAACTTTGCAAGAATCAAAAGAAAATATTGCATTTCTTCTTGACAAAATGAAAAACCGGGCGTATAATCAGCACATAAAGGCAAAGGCGTCTTTAATGAAGCACAGCTTCGTTATCGGCGCCCTTTTTTATTTTTGAAGGAGGAAACGTCGTGTCATACGTTGACGAAGTAATTGAAACCGTAGTTAAAGAGAACCCGAGCGAGCCGGAATTTCATCAGGCAGTAAAGGAAGTTCTTGAATCACTCAGACCCGTAATTGAAAAAAACGAAGCAAAGTTCAGGCGTGATGCTCTGCTCGAGCGTCTGGTGAATCCCGAAAGACAGATTAAATTCCGTGTTCCGTGGATTGATGATAACGGTCAGGTTCACGTGAATACCGGATACAGAGTCCAGTTCAGCAGCGCGATAGGGCCTTACAAGGGTGGATTGAGACTCCATCCTTCGGTAAATCTCGGCATCATCAAGTTCCTTGGGTTCGAGCAGATTTTCAAAAATTCCCTCACCGGTCTGCCTATAGGTGGCGGCAAAGGCGGCTCGGATTTTGACCCGAAGGGCAAGTCTGACCGTGAAGTTATGGCGTTCTGCCAGAGCTTTATGAGTGAGCTTTGCAAATATATAGGAGCGGACACCGATGTTCCTGCCGGTGATATCGGAACCGGTGCAAGAGAAATCGGCTATATGTTCGGCGAATACAAAAAACTCCGCGGTCTTTTTGAAGGTGTTCTGACCGGCAAAGGCCTTTCTTACGGCGGCTCGCTTGCCAGAACGGAGGCCACCGGCTACGGTGTTTTATATATTCTTGAGGAAATGCTGAAATGTCACGGAATAGATATCAAAGGCAAAATCATTACGGTTTCCGGTTCCGGAAACGTTGCCACTTATGCGATTGAAAAAGCAACTCAGCTCGGGGCAAAGGTTGTCACCTGTTCGGATTCGACAGGCTGGGTATATGACCCTGACGGCATTGATGTTCCCGCGCTTAAGGAAATAAAGGAGAAAAACCGTCAGCGTTTGAGAGAGTATCCGAAATATAGACCCAATGCGAAGTATTTTGACGGAAAGGGTGTATGGACTGTCAAATCTGACATTGCCATTCCGTGCGCAACTCAGAATGAGCTCACTCTTGAGGATGCAAAGATGCTTGTGGCAAACGGTGTGATTGCAGTTGCAGAGGGCGCTAATATGCCCACTACTGCCGAAGCAACCGAGTATTTTCTCGACAACAAAATTCTGTTTCTCCCCGGTAAAGCGGCAAACGCAGGCGGCGTTGCGACTTCCGCTCTTGAAATGTCACAGGACAGTGAGAGAATTAAATGGTCATTTGAGGAAGTTGACACGAAGCTCAAGCATATAATGATTAATCTGTATCACAGCATTGACGATGCTGCAAAGAAATATGAAATGCAGGATAATTTCGTGGTCGGCGCAAATATAGCCGGCTTTGAAAAAGTTGTTGATGCAATGGATGCACAGGGAATTGTTTAAAACCGTACCAACCACACGGTTCATAAGTACAGAAGGCAAAGACGTCTTTGATTATTATCAGAATGTCTTTGCCTTCGCCCTTTTTAAGGAGGTAAAAAAGATGAAATCAGTCCCGGAATATTTCGGATCGATGGTATTCGATGACAGAGTTATGAAAGCTATGCTGCCGGCAAAAGTTTATCGGTCGGTTAAGAAGACAATTGACGAGGGCTCAGAGCTTGATATAGGAGTGGCCAATGCTGTTGCCGATGCGATGAAAGACTGGGCAACGGAAAAGGGAGCAACTCATTTTACTCATTGGTTTCAGCCTCTGACCGGCGTTACAGCCGAAAAGCACGACAGTTTTATTACTCCCGCTCCCGACGGAGGAGTGATTATGGAATTTTCCGGCAAGGAGCTTGTCAAAGGTGAGCCCGATGCCTCATCCTTCCCGAGCGGCGGACTGAGGGCAACATTTGAGGCGAGGGGATATACGGCTTGGGATCCCACTTCCTACGCATTTATTAAGAATAAAACCCTTTGCATACCGACGGCGTTCTGTTCATACGGCGGTCACGCCCTTGATAAGAAAACTCCGCTTCTGCGCTCAATGGAAGCAATAAACAAGCAGGCGCTGAGAATACTCCGTCTTTTCGGAAACACGGAAGTTAAGCATGTCAGCACCTCCGTAGGCCCTGAGCAGGAATACTTCCTTATTACAAAGGAAATGTATGACAGACGTCCGGATTTGAGATACACCGGCAGAACCCTTTTCGGAGCGAAGCCGCCTAAGGGGCAGGAGATGGATGACCATTATTTCGGAGTCATAAAACCGGGTGTTGCCGCATTTATGGAGGAGCTTAATGAGGAACTCTGGAAACTCGGAATTCTCGCCAAAACGGAGCACAATGAAGTGGCCCCCGCTCAGCATGAGCTGGCCCCTGTTTACACCACTACCAATATAGCAACCGACCATAATCAGCTTACAATGGAAATAATGCAGAAGGTTGCTGCAAAACACGGTTTGGTTTGCCTTCTTCATGAAAAGCCGTTTGACGGAGTAAACGGAAGCGGCAAGCATAACAACTGGTCAATATCCACAGACACGGGAGTAAACCTACTTTCTCCCGGAGATACTCCTTATGAAAATGCTCAGTTCCTTCTTTTCCTTTGCGCGGTTATCAAAGCGGTTGACGATTATCAGGATTTGCTCCGTATATCTGTTGCCACAGCGGGCAACGACCACAGACTCGGGGCAAACGAAGCTCCTCCGGCAGTTATTTCAATATTCTTAGGCGATGAACTGACAGCGGTGCTCGATGCGATAGAAAAAGATGTTCCGTATCACGGAGCAAAGAAAAAACAGATGAAACTCGGCGTTGATGTTCTGCCGAAATTCAACCGTGATACAACAGACAGAAACAGGACTTCACCTTTTGCTTTTACCGGCAACAAATTTGAATTTCGTATGCTCGGATCCTCAAACAGCATTGCCTGTGCAAATATTATGCTCAACAGCGCCGTTGCCGAGAGCCTGAAAATATACGCTGACCGGCTTGAAAAAGCGAGCGACTTTGAGGATGCACTTCATAAGATGATTCAAAACACAATCAAGGACCACAAGCGCATCATCTTTAACGGCAATGGCTATGACGATAAGTGGATAAAAGAGGCAACGCAGAAAAGGAAACTGCTTAATTATCGTACGACTCCCGACTGTATGCCGCATCTGCTTGATGAAAAAAACGCTGTTATGTTGAAAAGCCAGGGCGTATTTTCAGATGAGGAACTCAGGTCAAGATGCGAGATTATGCTTGATAACTATAACAAAGCGGTAATAATTGAGGCCAATACGATGCTCAGCATGGTTAAAACGGAGATTATGCCTGCCATAAGCTCATATACTCTTAAACTTGCAGAGAGCATCAGAATTAGAAAAGAGGCCTGTCCGGAGGCGTCGGCGGAATATGAAACCTCCTTGCTCAAAAACCTTTCTAAGACAAATGACGGAATTGAATGGGAAACTGAAAAGATGGAAGCGAATATGTCAAAAATAGCCGACATAACCGACACGGAGAAACTCGGATATGCTATCCGCGATACAATTCTGCCGGATATGGCTGCGCTCAGGGCTCTTGTCGACAGTGCCGAGGCAGTAACCGCCAAGGAATACTGGCCTTATCCGTCTTACGGCGAGATTCTTTTCAGCGTCAGATAGTTTTTCGCCTCTTAGGGAACAATCAGAATTTATAACAGTTTCAAATAACCCGGAAGGAGAATGTATATGATGACACTCTGTTCTGAAAATTTTGTCAAACAAGTAGGAATGGCTGACCTTACTCCTGAGGTGCGCATAGGCGGTGACGGACCGGAGGATTGTGAATGTTGCCGTAAAAATGACGAAAAATGCGAAACGGAATCAAGCCCCGATACAGCAACCTGGGATTGATTATTCCGGCTTGGAGGATTAATTATGTGTTCCATTATAAGCTATTGCAGCAGTGATGTTCCGTTGGAAGAATTTGAAGACGGGTTTTATCGGACTAAGTCCCGCGGACCCGATGACAGCAGAGTGATTGACACGGGAAAGGGTCTTCTCGGTTTTCATCGTCTTGCCATTATGGGTCTGACTGATTCGGGAATGCAGCCATTCGCTCTTAACGGAAACTATTGCGTTTGTAACGGCGAATTATACGGATTTGAAAAGCAGAAAAAGGAGCTGATTGCCTGCGGATATTCATTTGCAAGCGACTCCGACTGCGAAATAATCCTCCCTATGTATGAAAAATACGGTACGTCTATGTTCGGTATGCTGGACGCCGAGTTTGCGCTCATAATATATGACGGTAAGGCGGGAAAATTTATAGCGGCGCGGGACCCGATAGGCATCAGGCCTCTCTATTACGGATATGACTACAAAGGAGCGATAATATTTGCCAGTGAGGCAAAAAACCTCGTGGGTATGACGAATAAAATTATGCCTTTCCCGCCCGGTTACTACTATGAAGACGGTGAGTTCCGCTGTTACTCGGATATTACAAAAGTTGACAGAGTCTGTCACGACGACATCGAAACTGCCTGCAAAAATATCCGCGAAAAGCTCATCGCAGGCGTTGAAAAAAGACTTGTTGCCGACGCCAAGGTCGGATTCCTGCTTTCGGGCGGTCTCGATTCCTCGCTGGTCTGCGCTATAGCGGCAAAGAAGAGCGATAAGCCGATTAAGACTTTTGCCATTGGTATGAGTGAGGATGCGATAGATCTGAAATATGCCAAGCAGGTTGCGGATTATATCGGTAGTGACCACAAAGAAATCTTTATGACACCCGCTCAGGTTATTTCCTCCCTTGATGAAGTGATTCATCTGCTCGGAACCTATGATATCACAACAATCAGGGCAAGTATGGGTATGTATCTTATTTGTAAAGCAATTCACGAACAGACTGACATAAGGGTTTTGCTTACGGGTGAGATTTCCGATGAGCTTTTCGGCTATAAATACACCGACTTTGCGCCGTCTGCAGCGGCGTTTCAGGCGGAAGCGCAGAAGAGGGTAAGAGAACTCCATATGTATGATGTCCTTCGTGCCGATCGCTGTATTTCGGTCAATTCACTCGAAGCGAGAGTACCCTTCGGTGACCTGGATTTTGTGAGATATGTTATGGCTCTTGATCCGGAAATTAAGCTCAACAAATACGGCAAGGGTAAATATCTTCTGCGCAATGCATTCAGGGACGGTGATTATCTGCCGGAAAGTATTCTTATGAGAGAAAAAGCTGCGTTTTCCGATGCGGTTGGCCATTCGATGGTTGACTATCTCAAAGAATACGCGGAGAAATGTTACTCGGATGATGAATTTGAGAAAGGCCGCCTGAGATATGACCACGCCCGCCCGTTTACGAAGGAGTCTCTGCTCTACCGCGATATATTTGAAAAGTTCTATCCCGGTCAGAGTGAGATGGTCGTTGATTTTTGGATGCCCAATAAAGAGTGGGAAGGGTGCAACGTAAATGATCCGTCTGCCCGTTTCCTGTCAAACTACGGGGACAGCGGAAAGTAAAGGTGAATGTATGGATAAGATTCTGGTGCTTGATTTCGGCGGCCAGTATAATCAGTTGATTGCCCGCAGAGTGCGTGAGCTGTCGGTTTATGCGGAAATCAAAGCGTACAGTGCGATTTCACCCGGTGAAATTGCAAAAGCAAAATATAAGGGGATTATTTTTACCGGAGGGCCGGACAGCGTTAACGAAAAAAATGCGCCGCACTGTTCTCCGGAGGTGCTTAATCTCGAAATTCCTGTGCTGGGTATCTGTTATGGTGCCCAGCTTATGGCATATTTATCGGGTGGTACCGTAAGCGAGGCGGAGAATTCGAGCGAATACGGCAAAACTGAGCTGACTGTCAAGGGCGGTAAACTTTTTGAAAACATACCTCAAAGCAGTATTTGCTGGATGAGTCACACCGATTATATCAGTATGCTTCCCGAAGGCTTTGAAATAAATGCCGAAACGGAAAAGTGCCCCTGCGCGGCAATAAGCAATCAGGTCAGGAATCTTTATGCCGTCCAATTTCATCCCGAGGTGACTCATACCGAATACGGAACCATGATCCTGAAAAATTTTATCTTCGGTATCTGCGGATGTAAGGCCGGGTGGAAGATGGACTCATTTATTGATGCCTCGGTCGGAAAATATAAAGAAAAACTCAGAGACAAAAGAGTTCTGCTCGCTCTTTCCGGGGGAGTCGATTCCTCCGTCGCGGCTATGCTTCTTCACAGAGCGGTGGGAGACAATCTGGTTTGCGTGTTTGTTGATAACGGTTTGCTCAGGAAAGATGAGGCTGACCTTGTTGAAAATACTTTCAAAGGCAAATTCGGAATAAATCTAATCAGGGTAAATGCGTCGGAAAGGTTCCTTTCAAAGCTTGCGGGAGTGACTGAACCGGAAAAAAAGAGACGGATAATAGGCGAAGAATTCATCCGCGTATTTGAGGAGGAAGCAAAAAAACTGGGAAGAATAAATATCCTTGCGCAGGGTACAATTTATCCTGATGTTATCGAGAGCGGCAGGGGTGACTCGGCAACGATAAAGAGCCACCACAATGTCGGCGGTCTGCCGGATAAAATATCTTTTGAGGAGATAGTCGAGCCGTTGCGGGATTTGTTCAAGGACGAGGTCAGACAGGTCGGTATTTTCCTCGGCCTGCCTGAGGAACTTGCCCTGCGGCAGCCATTTCCGGGTCCTGGACTTGCGGTAAGAATAATCGGAGAGGTCACAAAGGAAAAAGCGGATATTCTCAGAGAGGCGGACGCAATTTTCCGTGAAGAGGTTAAAACCCGGAATGCAGATAAATCGGCCAATCAGTATTTTGCTGTGCTTACAGACACCCGCACGGTCGGAGTTATGGGCGATGCGAGGACCTACGGTTATACACTTGCACTCAGAGCAGTTACAACCGATGACTTTATGACTGCCGAGTGGACAAGATTACCTTATGAAGTGCTCGAAAGAGTAAGCAGCAGGATAACAAACGAAGTGAAGGGAATATCCAGAGTCGTTTATGATATAACTTCCAAGCCGCCTGCCACGGTGGAATGGGAATGAGTAGGTGAGAGTATGGTAAAATATATATTTGTAACAGGCGGTGTCGTTTCAGGGCTGGGCAAAGGTATAACCGCCGCTTCACTCGGAAGGCTTCTTAAATCCAGAGGGCTTAAAGTTGCGGCCCAGAAGCTCGATCCCTACATCAATGTCGATCCGGGTACGATGAGTCCTTTCCAGCACGGTGAAGTTTATGTTACCGAAGACGGAGCCGAGACGGATCTTGACCTCGGTCATTATGAGAGATTTATTGATGAGGATCTTAATAAGTATTCAAATCTGACAACAGGTAAGGTTTACTGGAATGTGCTGAATAAGGAGCGCAGGGGCGAGTATCTCGGGTCGACCGTTCAGGTTATCCCTCATATAACAAATGAAATCAAGGAGTTCGTTTATAATGTCGGCAGGCACAGCGACGCCGATGTTGTTATCACCGAAATCGGCGGCACAATAGGGGATATAGAATCACAGCCTTTCATAGAGGCGGTTCGTCAGATTTCTCTTGAAGTCGGGCGTGAAAACAGTTTGTTTATTCACGTTACGCTTGTTCCCTTCCTTCACGGGTCCGATGAACATAAGTCAAAGCCCACTCAGCATTCCGTCAAGGAGCTTCAGGGAATGGGAATAAATCCGAATATCATTGTACTCAGATGTGATGAGCCGCTTGAAGAGTCAATTTTCAACAAGATTTCGATGTTTTGCAATGTCAAACACGACTGTGTCATTGAAAACATCACTTTGCCAAACCTTTACCAGGCGCCTCTTATGCTGGAGAAATCAAACTTCTCCGGAGTTGTCTGCCGTGAACTGGGAATAGATGCCCCTGAGCCTGACCTGAGGGAATGGGTTCAGATGGCGGATAGGATAAACACTCTTGAAGGAAGCGTTACGGTAGGTCTTGTCGGAAAGTATACCGGCCTTCACGATGCATATCTCTCGGTTGCCGAAGCTCTTCACCATGCCGGCTATTTTCACAGCACCGATGTTAAAATCAAATGGATTGACTCAGAGGAAATCACAGATTCAAATGCAAAGGAAATATTTGAGGGTATAGACGGAATCATTGTTCCCGGTGGCTTCGGAAGCAGAGGTGTTGAGGGAATGATATCCTCGGCAAAATACGCAAGGGAAAACAATCTGCCCTACTTCGGCATTTGTCTGGGTATGCAGGTTGCTGTCATAGAATATGCAAGAAATGCAGCGGGAATTGCAGACGCAAACTCGGGAGAATTTGACGAACTCTGCAAACACAAGGTGATAGATTTTATGCCGGGTCAAAGCGATGACATAGACAAGGGCGGCACTTTGCGGCTCGGTGCCTATCCGTGCGTTATTAAACCCGGCTCCGAAATGGAGCGCTGTTATTCTTCATCGCAAATCTCCGAGCGCCATCGTCACCGTTATGAATTCAACAACGATTACAGGCAGATTATTCAGGACGCCGGCCTTACCTTGAGCGGCATCTCACCCGACGGCAAACTTGTTGAAACTGTTGAGATATCGGACAGGGATTTTTATGTCGGCGTGCAGTATCACCCCGAATTCAAAAGCCGTCCTAACAAACCGCACCCGTTGTTCAAAGGCTTCATAGGAGCGGCAAAAAAGTTTAAGGAAGATGTGAAATGAATCTGCGTGAGGAATGCGGAGTCCTGGGAATAATATCCCCGTCAAAATGTGATATTGCCTCTCTTACCTGCTGCGGACTTTATGCCTTACAGCACAGAGGCCAGGAGAGTTGCGGAATCGTGGTAAACGATGAAGGCCTGTTTGCCTCCCATAAGGATTTGGGGCTTGTCGGTGATGTTTTTAACTCCGATGTGCTCTCACGTCTGCCGCAGGGAAAGATTGCAGTGGGCCATGTCAGGTACGGCACAACGGGATGTAACAGCCGAAACAACTGCCAGCCGATTGAGGTTAATCACCGTAAGGGGAGAATGGCTATTGCTCATAACGGAAACCTTTCAAATGCCGCAAAGCTCAGGGAGGCTCTTGAACTTAACGGAGCAATTTTCCACACGACCAGTGATACCGAAATAATCGCTTATATTATCACAAAAGAGCGGCTTTTAACAGGCTCCATTGAGGATGCTTTAAGCTCGGCAATGAACATAATTGACGGTGCTTACTCCCTTGTCCTTATGTCTCCGCAGAAGCTTATATGCGCAAGAGACCCCTACGGGTTCAGACCTCTGTGTTACGGAAAGATGAAAGACGGAACATACATCATTGCCTCCGAAAGCTGTGCAATAAAAGCCGTTGGGGGAGAGTTCATCCGTGACGTTGAGCCCGGAGAGATACTGATTTTCAGCAGAGAAGGCACAGAGTCGAGAAAAGAGCATTGCAAAAAGAAGGATAAACGCCTCTGTGTATTTGAATACATCTATTTTTCACGACCCGATTCCGTTATTGACGGAATCTCCGTTCATGCGTCAAGGGTAAGGGCAGGGAGAATTCTTGCAAGAGAATGCCCGGCGGATGCCGATATAGTAATAGGTGCGCCCGATTCCGGCCTTGATGCGGCTCTCGGTTTCAGTATTGAGTCCGGTATACCCTATGGAATAGGGCTGATTAAAAATAAGTATATCGGCAGAACATTTATCTCTCCTACGCAAAAGGACAGAACCGATGCGGTAAAAATAAAACTTTCAGCAGTTGAAAACACTGTTTCGGGTAAAAGAGTTGTGCTCATTGATGACTCAATAGTCAGGGGAAACACTATGGGCAGAGTTGTCAATCTTCTGCGTGAGGCAGGCGCAAAAGAGGTTCACGTCAGAGTTTCATCACCTCCGTTTCTGCATCCGTGTTATTATGGTACAGACGTGGATTCCGAAGAAAATCTGATTGCCTGCCGTTACACAGTGTCCGAAATCGCAAAGCATATAAACGCCGATTCGCTCGGTTATTTTCCGATTGAAAAGCTGAATGAACTCGCAGGAGGAGAAGGATTTTGCTGCGCGTGCTTCAGCGGAAATTACCCGACGGAAATACCGGAAGATACAAGAAAAGACCGCTATGAACAGCGGCTTGCAGATAAAGAGAAGTGATAAGATGAACTACAACAGAAAACTTATAACTGAAGGCGGCAGGGAGTATTACGGCTTTGCCTTCGGAGATACCTGTAACAAGGTCTGCGAACTCGTTTTCAACACTTCTATGGTCGGATATCAGGAAATTATTTCGGATCCTTCATACACCTTTCAGGCAGTGGTTATGACCTATACACTTATCGGCAATTACGGTATGGCGCAGGATGATTATGAGACTGATGTGCCGACAATCGGCGCTCTGATAGTCCGGGAATATAACGACTGTCCTTCAAATTTCAGAAGCGTTGCCGCTCTTTCCGATGTTATGAAAAAATACGGGATACCCGGCATTTACGGAGTTGATACAAGAGAAATCGCCCGTTCAATCCGCGATTCCGGTTCATGTAAGGCACTGATTACGGATGCAAATGTCTCCCTTGAAGAAGGGATGAGAATTCTATCCGGAACGCAGGTGCCTTCGAACGCCGTGTCATTGGTAAGCACAAAGAAAATACGGGTTTATTCACCGGAAAACGTAAAATACCGTGTTGCCGCGATTGATTGCGGAATGAAGAAAAACATAGTGCGTTCCCTTGTTTCGCTCGGATGCGAAGTGACTGTTTTGCCGTGGAACACGAGTGCCGAAGTTATTGAGAAGCTGAACCCTGACGGGGTTTTTATTTCAAACGGACCGGGAGACCCTGCCGATGTTCCCGAAACAGTTAAGGTAATAAGACGACTGAGGGGAAAGTATCCCGTTTTCGGCATTTGCCTCGGTCATCAGATTATCGCTCTTGCATACGGCGCAAGGACATATAAACTGAAGTTCGGTCACAGGGGCGGGAATCATCCTGTTAAAGAACTTAAATCCGGAAAAATCGAAATAACATCGCAAAACCATTCCTATGCGGTCGACCCGGACAGCTTGAAGTCCACTTTGCTGGAAATAACACATATTAACCTGCTTGACGGTACTGTTGAGGGGCTTGAGTGTAAAGAGGAAAAAGTTTTCTCCGTTCAATATCATCCGGAGAGTGCGCCGGGGCCGCAGGACAGTTTCTATCTTTTCAGCAGATTTATAAAACTTATGGAGGAAAACAGAGCAGATGCCTAAGAGAACAGATATTCATAAAGTGCTTGTAATCGGCTCAGGGCCGATAGTTATAGGTCAGGCTGCCGAGTTTGACTATGCGGGCACTCAGGCCTGTCTTGCTCTGCGCGAGGAGGGCTATGAGGTTGTGCTCTGCAATTCAAATCCCGCAACCATTATGACCGATACCTCGGTTGCCGACAAGGTTTATATGGAGCCGCTTACTCTTGAATATATTGCCAGGATTATCCGCTATGAAAGACCGGATGCAATTCTGCCCGGAATAGGCGGTCAGACAGGGTTGAACCTTGCTATTCAACTTGAAGAAAAGGGCGTTCTCAAAGAGTGCAATACAGAGCTTCTCGGCACAAAGAGCAGCAGCATAAAGAAAGCGGAAGACAGGGAACTGTTCAAGGAACTGTGTGAAGAAATCGGTGAACCTGTTCTGCCTTCCGATATAGCAAATTCCGTTGAGGAAGCAGTTTCTGTTGCAAACAGAATAGGTTATCCTGTTGTTCTGCGTCCGGCATTTACTCTTGGCGGAACGGGCGGAGGCTTTGCGGACTGCAAGGAGGAACTTCTTTCTCTTATTGACAATGCTCTCGAACTCTCTCCCGTCGGTCAGGTGCTGATTGAGAAGAGCGTCAAGGGCTACAAAGAGATAGAATATGAAGTTATGCGCGATGCCAATGACACCGTGCTGACTGTTTGCAATATGGAAAATCTTGACCCCGTAGGTATTCACACAGGAGATTCAATCGTGGTTTGTCCTTCGCAGACTCTCACAAACAAAGATTATCAGATGCTCAGGAGCAGCGCGCTCAAAATTATCCGCGCGCTCGGAATTGAGGGCGGCTGCAATGTACAGTTCGCCTTGTCACCGGATTCATTTGATTATTATCTGATTGAAGTAAATCCCCGTGTTTCCCGGTCATCTGCCCTTGCGTCAAAGGCAAGCGGTTACCCGATAGCAAGGGTATCGGCAAAAATCGGAATCGGTATGACTCTTGATGAGATAAGGATTGCAAACACTCCTGCATCATTTGAGCCGGCGCTTGATTATGTTGTCACAAAGATGCCGCGCTTTCCGTTTGACAAATTCACCGATGCTGACAACTCACTGTCGACTCAGATGAAGGCAACAGGTGAAACGATGAGCATAGGCAGAACCGCCGAAGAGAGTTTGCTTAAAGCGGTGCGCTCACTTGAAATAGGGCTTTATCATCTTGAAAGTGAAAAGTTCTCGGATATGGGTAAGACAGAGCTTCTTGATTATATCGCAACGGGAACAGATGACAGGATCTATGCAATTGCGCAGCTCCTGCGTCTGGGCTGCGGTATTGATAAAATCTCCGCCCGGACGGGAATTGACAGGTTCTTTATAAATGTTGTCAGAAGAATTGTTGACGAAGAGGTTAAACTCAGGGAGAAACCGGGAGAAACAGACCTTTTGCTTGAAGCAAAAAGGATGGGCTTTTCCGACAGAAAAATCGGTGTTCTATGGAATAAATCCGAGCGGGAAATCCGAGAATTAAGGAAGCAAAGCGGAGTAATACCCGTTTACAAGATGATAGATACCTGTGCCTCGGAGTTTGAGAGTTATATTCCTTATTTTTACTCGACTTATGAGCATGAGAATGAATCGGTGGTATCCGGGAAGAAAAAAATAGTGGTGCTCGGCTCCGGTCCCATCCGTATCGGCCAGGGTGTGGAATTCGATTTTTCAACCGTCAGAGCAGTTCAAACCATTAAGAGATCGGGCTATGAGGCTGTTATAATCAATAACAATCCCGAAACCGTTTCAACCGATTACACCTGTTCGGACAAGCTTTATTTTGAACCGCTTTGCGTAGAGGATGTGCTCAACGTAATCGACCTTGAAAACCCGGTCGGTGTTATCGCGACTCTGGGCGGGCAGACAGCCGTAAACCTTGCCGCACCGCTGCGTGATTACGGAGTGAATATAATTGGCACTGACTGTGAAGCTATTGACAGGGCAGAGGACCGTGACAGGTTTGAAAAATTGCTCATTGAACTGAATATACCCCAGCCGAAAGGGCAGGCGGTTACCTCGGTTGAAGAAGGAATTAGGGTAGCAGGAGAAATAGGTTACCCCGTACTTGTGCGTCCGAGTTTTGTTCTGGGCGGCAGAGCGATGCAGATAGTTGCCAAAGAGAGTGAAATGAGAAACTATCTGAAAACTGCGGTTGAAATTGATGAGGATAAACCTGTGCTGGTTGATAAATACATACGCGGCAAAGAGGTTGAGGTTGACGCAATATGCGACGGCAGCCGTGTTTTCGTTCCGGGCATAATGGAGCTTGTAGAAAGAACAGGGGTTCATTCGGGCGATTCCATAAGCGTTTATCCGCCTTACTCACTCAGCGAAAAGGTGAAGGCAACCATTCTGGATTATGCCGTAAAATTAGGCCTTGGAATAGGCATTATCGGCCTGTTCAATATTCAGTTTATAGTCGACAAAAATGACAGCGTCTTTATTATCGAGGTCAATCCGAGATCGTCAAGGACGGTACCGTTTCTTTCAAAGGCCACCGGATATCACCTTGCCGATATTGCTACCCTTACCTGTCTCGGAATGTCCCTGCCTGAGCAGGGTATATTCAAAACATATCCCGAAGAGAAAAAGCGTTTCTACGTGAAAGTGCCGGTGTTCTCTTTTTCCAAGCTCGGAGGTATGGATTCCTACCTTTCTCCGGAAATGAAATCAACGGGTGAAGTGATAGGATATGACGATAAACTCCACAGAGCGGCGTATAAGGCTCTTACTGCCTCGGGAATGAAGCTCCGCAATTACGGAACGGTTGTTGTCAGTGTTGCGGATGAGGATAAAATCGAATGTATTCCTTTAATCAGACGCTTTTACAATCTGGGCTTCAATATTGAAGCCACTTCCCTGACTGCAGAATATCTCAGGAATGCCGGTATCCGCACAAAGGTTCTTGGCAAACCCAGCGAGGGCAGCAGTCAGATTATCGATGAAATCCGCAGCGGTCACGTGAGCTATGTGATTAACACAAGGGCAATTCTTTCGGGAATTCATTATGAAGACGGCGTTGCAATCCGCCGTTGCGCTACAAGAAATAATGTGTCAATGCTGACCTCACTCGATACAGTAAAACTGCTTCTTGACGTGCTTGAGGAAATGACAATCGGCATTTCGGTAATTGATAAGTGAAACAGGAGATGTTTTTATGCACTTTACAAAGATGCACGGTCTGGGTAATGATTATCTTTATGTTTACGGAGAAGTTCCCGGAAACATAGCTGAAATTTCGCAAAAACTTTCCGACAGGCATTTCGGAGCGGGTTCGGACGGAATGATTTATATTTCTCCATCCTCTGAAGCGGACTTTGCCATGCGTATTTTCAACGCCGACGGCAGTGAAGCGATGATGTGCGGTAACGGAATCAGATGTGTCGGTAAATACCTCTACGACAAGGGCTATACAGACAGAAAAAACCTTAAGATAGAAACGCTGTCCGGAATCAAAACACTCACCCTTTTTGTAACCGACGGAAAGGTCGACGCTGTGAGTGTGGATATGGGTAAGACAGTTGTCGGTAAAAGAATGAGCCTTTCCGCAGAAGGCAGGGCCTTTGATATCATACCCGTAAATGTGGGAAATCCACATGCGGTGATTTTTGTTGATGATATTGATGAGACGCCCCCTGAAAAATACGGACCGCTGATTGAAAAAAACAACGCTTTTCCCGGCGGAGTGAATGTTGAATTTGTGAAAAAAACGGGAGAAAACGAGTTCCGTGTCAGAGTCTGGGAGAGGGGAAGCGGAATCACAATGGCGTGCGGCACCGGCTCCTGCGCCGTGGCCTCTGCAGCCGTCAGTGAAAAGCTGTGCGGTTCCGGCAGTCCGGTTTGTATCAATCTTGACGGAGGGAGTCTTTCCGTAAAGGTCAATGAGGATTTTTCGGTTGTGATGACAGGCCCGGCTCAGACCGTCTATGAAGGGGAGGTTTCAATATGACATTGCCTAATATGCACTATGCGGATTTGAAGGATTCTTACCTTTTCTATGACATTTCTCAGAAGGTGAACGCATATATTGAAAGAAATCCGCAAAGCAGAGTGCTGCGCCTCGGAATCGGAGATGTGACTCTGCCGCTCTGTAAGGCGGTAACTGACGCGCTCCACAGCGCGGTTGATGACCAGAGCAGGCAGGAAAGTTTTCACGGATATATGCCCGAGTGCGGGGCACCGTTTCTCAGGGAGGCTATTGCCGCGCATTACGCCGGAAGAGGTGTGTCCGTCGGGCCGGAAGAAGTCTTTGTATCAAGCGGAGCAAGTGATGAACTGGGGGATATTCTGAGCTTGTTTGATGTTTCAAACACCGCACTTATACCTGAGCCGGCGTACCCCGCCTATGTGGATGCCAATGTGATGGAAGGCAGAAAAATCATTCATCTTCCGACAGATGAAAACTCCGGCTTTCTGCCGCTGCCGGATGAGAAATATAAGGCCGGTATTATTTACCTCTGTTCGCCGAATAATCCTACCGGAGCGGTGTTTACCCGTGAACTCCTCAAAGACTGGGTTGACTTTGCAAACAGAAACGGGAACATAATAATATTTGATGCCGCCTACGAGGCGTTTATTGAGGATGAGTCTGTTCCGCGAAGCATCTTTGAAATTGAGGACGCAAAAAGTTGCGCAATAGAGATTTCGTCTCTCTCAAAGACCGCGGGATTTACGGGAACCCGTCTCGGCTATACGGTAATACCTGCAGAGCTTACGCGAAACGGCATGAATTTCAATGAAATGTGGGTGCGCAACCGTACAACCAAAACCAACGGGGTATCCTATATCATACAGAAAGGCGCCGCGGCTGTGTTCACGGATGAGGGTCAGAGACAGATAAAGGAAAATATCCGAGTCTATAAGAATAATGCCCGCACGCTGATGAATGCCCTTGACAGTGCGGGAATGAAGTATACCGGAGGAAGGAACGCTCCCTATATCTGGATGAAGTGTCCCGAAGGTTTGGACAGTTGGGCTTTATTTGATTATTTGCTCAATGAAGCCGGTATAGTCGGCACTCCAGGCGAAGGCTTCGGTATCTGCGCAAAGGAATGGTTCCGTTTTACCTCATTCGGGAAAACGGAAGATACCGAAGAAGCCGCAAAAAGGCTGGCTCTCCTTTTTGCAAAGAGGCGGAGCAAATAAGAACAAAGTCAGTTAACGCCGGAAAACTATTTTTCCGGCGGATTATTGTAATTATCGGTATTTGTGATATAATTCTTTTTAAAAGTAATTGCTCAGAGGTAATGAATGATGGAAAGTAATTTATCAAAAATTGAGCCTGTCCTTGACAGGTATGCCGCCGAGCCCGGCAGTCTTATAACAATTCTCCAGCATACTCAGGAAATCTACGGTTACATACCCAAAGATGTTATGTATCGGATTTCGGAGAGAACCGGCATAACTCCGGCGGAGATTATGGGAGTCGCAACCTTCTATTCCCAGTTCAGGCTTAAACCCATAGGCAGGTATCTGATTATGCTGTGTCAGGGCACTGCCTGCCATGTCAACGGTTCTGAAAAGATTGCCGCCGCAATAACGAATGAGCTCGGCATAAGCGACGGAGAAACTACAGATGACGGACTGTTTTCACTGAAAAGCGTTGCCTGCCTCGGCTGCTGCTCTCTTTCTCCCGTTATGATGATAAACGGCGAAACTTACGGAAGGCTTACTCCCGATAAAGCAGTTGAGATTCTCAGATCTCTCAGAAAGGAGAGTGAGAACAAATGAAAATTGTTGTAGGCGAAGGCAGTTGCGGAATTGCTGCAGGAGCAGCAAAGGTATACTCTGCCCTGGAGTCGGCTCTGAACGGTGTTAACGCCGAGCTCACATTCACAGGCTGTAACGGTATGTGTTTTCTTGAGCCGATTGTTGATATCTGCGATAAAGGAAACCTGATTAAAAGACTTGTCCGTGTAACACCGGGGGATGCGGGTAAAATCGCGGCATTCGTAAACGGTGACGGCGACGCGGTCAAGGACCTTGAAATCAGCGATGATGATAAAGCTTTTCTTGATAAACAGACGCGGATAGCTCTGAGGCATTGCGGTGTAATCAATCCCGAAAAAATAGAAGAATATACCGCTACGGACGGCTACAAAGCGCTCAGAAAGGTTCTCACCTCGATGACACCTGAGGAGGTTATAGAAGTTATTAAAACCTCAGGTCTTGCGGGGAGAGGCGGAGCGGGTTTTCCCACCTGGTTCAAGTGGAATGCGGCAAGGCAGTCCCCCGGGGAGGAAAAATACCTGATATGTAATGCCGATGAAGGCGACCCCGGGGCTTTTATGGACAGAGCCGTTATTGAAAGTGACCCTCACAATCTTATTGAGGGTATGCTTATAGGTGCCTATGCCATAGGCGCAAAAGAGGCGATAGTTTATGTAAGGGCCGAGTATCCGCTTGCGATTTCCCGCCTTGAAAAAGCAATCAGCCAGGCAGAGGAAGCGGGATACCTCGGTGACAGCATTCTCGGCTCCGGTTTCAATTGCAAAATGAGAATTAAAGCGGGCGCAGGTGCTTTTGTATGCGGAGAGGAAACCGCTCTGATTGAATCCCTTCAGGGTGAAAGAGGTATGCCGAGACTCAAGCCTCCGTTCCCTGCCGCATCCGGCTACTGGTATAAGCCTTCAAATATAAACAACGTTGAAACCTTTGCAAATGTTTCCTGGATTATCCTCAACGGCGGGGAGGCCTTTGCCGCTATGGGAACAGAAAACAGCAAGGGCACAAAAGTCTTTGCGCTTACGGGTAAAGTCAAAAAAGGCGGTCTTGTTGAAATTCCAATGGGAAAGACTTTACGTGATGTTATCTTCGATATCGGCGGAGGAATAAAGGAAGATAAGGAATTCAAGGCTGTTCAGATGGGCGGCCCTTCCGGCGGCTGTATTCCTGCGAGTCTGCTGGATACAAGAATCGACTATAAGGAGCTTGCCGCAACGGGAGCCATAATGGGTTCCGGCGGTATGGTTGTTATGGATTCCTCAACCTGTATGGTCAGTATGGCGCGCTTTTTCCTTGACTTTACCGCAAAAGAGTCCTGCGGTAAGTGCGTTCACTGCCGTATAGGAACAAAGAGAATGCTTGAAATGCTTGACCGCATAGTAAAGGGCAAGGGCAAAGACGGAGATATCGAACTGCTTGAGGAGCTTTGCTTCGCTGTAAAAGACGGTGCTCTCTGCGGACTCGGGCAGACTGCTCCGAATCCTGTGCTTTCAACAATCCGCTATTTCCGTGATGAATATGAAGCTCATATAAACGAAAAGAGATGCCCTGCGCACAGTTGCGGCGACCTGCTTTCATATTCGATTGACCCCGCAGCGTGTAGGGGGTGCACTCTCTGCTCAAAGAAGTGTCCTGTCGGCGCAATCAGCGGCACGGTCAAAAATCCGCACACAATTGATTCCGAAGCCTGCGTCAAGTGCGGCAGTTGCTTCAATGTCTGCAAATTCGGTGCGGTTAAGGTAAATTAAGGGGGCGACGTGATGAACAGCATTAAAGTTAAGATCGACGGCAGGGAATATGTCTGTGAAAACGGAATGACCGTTCTTCAGGTTGCCCGCGCAAACGGTATCGATATTCCCGCGCTTTGCTTTATCGACGAGTTGAAACCATACGGTGCCTGCGGAATCTGTACGGTTGAAGCCGCAAACACTCCCAAACTTCTCAGGGCCTGCGCCACAACTGTTTTTGACGGAATGGAAATAAGCACGAATTCCGACAGAATCCGCAGGTCAAGAAAAACCGCACTTGAGCTTTTGCTCTCCGATCACACCGGTGATTGCAGAGGGCCGTGCTCGCTCAACTGTCCGGCAGGTACCGACTGCCAGGGTTATGTCAAACTTATCTCCGAGGGTAAATATAAAGAAGCAACTGCTCTCGTTAAAGAGAGGGTACCTCTCCCCGCATCAATAGGCAGAGTATGTCCTCATCCCTGTGAAACGGCGTGCAGGCGCAACTTTGTTGAGCAGCCGCTTTCAATCGCTTTTCTGAAGGCGTTCGCCGCTGACAGGGATCTTGCATCCGGCGATAAATATATGCCTGATCCTGCCCCTTCGAGCGGAAAATCCGTCGGAATAATAGGCGGAGGTCCTGCAGGCCTTACGGCGGCGTACTTCCTCGCAGTTAAAGGCCACGCAGTTACCGTTTATGATTCCATGCCCAAAATGGGCGGTATGCTCAGGTACGGTATTCCTCAGTACAGGCTTCCGAAGGAAGTTCTCGATATGGAGATAGATACCATTGAAAAATTGGGCGTCACTCTGAGAAACAATATCAGAATAGGAAAAGATATTTCTTTTGATGAGATTAAAACAAAATATGATGCAACCCTTGTTGCAATCGGCGCGTGGCAGAGCAGTTCCATGGGGGTTCCCGGTGAGGAACTTGACGGTGTTATCGGCGGTATAGATTTTCTGCGCTCAATCGCACTCGGCAATCCTGTTTCAATCGGCAAAAACGTTGCTGTTTGCGGCGGAGGAAATACCGCTATGGACGCCTGCCGTTCGGCTGTCAGACTCGGTGCGGAAAACGTGTATGTAATTTACAGACGCACCAGGGATGAAATGCCTGCCGAAAAGGTTGAAATAGATGAAGCCGAGGAAGAGGGAGTGCAGTACAGATTTCTGTGCAATCCCGATGAGATTACAGGTGAAAACGGCAGAGTTAATGGAATTAAGCTCCAGAAGATGAGACTTGGTGAGCCCGATGCCGGCGGCAGACGCAGGCCTGTACCCATCGAGGGTGAGTTCGAATATACCGATATAGATACCGTTATTATGGCCATCGGTCAGAGGATATCGCCTGAGGGCTTTGACGAGCTTGAATTCAATCAGCGCGGAAACATTTCCGCCGATGAGAGTACATTCCGCACCAGTGTTGAAGGCGTATTTGCTGTCGGTGATGCTACAAACAGGGGCGCGTCAATTGCAATCGAGGCAATAGGTGAGGCGCAGAAGGCAAGCGAGGTAATTGACAGTTATCTCAACGGCGGAATTATCCCATATAAAAAGCCGTACTTTGTTGAGAAGACGGTCACCGAAGCCGATTTCGCAGACAGAGAGAGAATTCCCCGCGCTAAAATGCCGCAGAGGAGTCCCGAGGAAAGAAAACACGATTTCAATGAAATAAATCTCGGCCTCAGTGAGGAAACCGCAAAGGCGGAGGCAAAGCGCTGTCTTGAATGCGGTTGTCATGATTATTATGACTGCAAACTGATAAAATATGCCAATCAGTATGATGTCAGTCCTGCAAAGTATGCAGGTGAAAAGCATAACTGTGATAAAGAAACACAGCTTGTTTCAATCGAAAGAGATCAGAATAAGTGCATACTCTGCAATCTCTGCGTCAGAGTCTGTGATGAAGAAGCCGGCAAAGGTATAATCGGTCTGGTCGGCAGGGGCTTCACAACGGTTATCAAACCTGAATTTGATAATGTTCCCGAAGTTACCGCCTTCTGCAAAGACTGTCTCAAATGTGTGGCTTCCTGCCCGACGGGAGCTTTGAAAGCGCTGAAATAACAATTTGTCCGGCAGAGTACAGAAGTATAATTAAACAAAAAGGGCAGGAGGGCCGTTCTTGCATGAAAAAACCTGATTTTAACAATGTGTTTCATGACAGAGTGCTTGGCAGAGCGGCAAATCTTTTGATTGCGTCGGTAAGCGCCGCTTTGCTGAAAATCAATGTTCGCCCGGTCAGCGCAAAGGACAAGCCGATAGACCTGAATGATTATAATCTTGTTTTTGCGGATGAATTTGACGGCGAGGAGCTGAATACGGATTTGTGGAGTGTCCACGGCGGTCCGGGTTTGAGAAAGGGCGGCTACTGGTCTTTGGATCAGGTGAGTTTAAGGGATGGCAATCTCATAATACTCACGGAGTATAAAAATGACGGCGAATTCGGAAGCGGTTGGTATACCTGCGGCATTGATACCCACAACACTTTTATGCACAAATACGGGTACTATGAGTGTCGATGTATTCTTCCGAAAGGGCAGGGCCTTTGGAGCGCATTCTGGTTATTCAATTCCAGTTTGCACGAGGCAAACGGTACTGCGGTTAACGGGGCGGAGCTTGATGTTTTCGAATCACCCTTTTATTTTCTGCGCGGCGATAAATCACGCTGTGTGACAAGTAACATCCACTATAACGGCTACGGTCTTAAAACACGGTACAAAAACGTAGTTATCTCTAAGCTCGATAACAATCCTTATGAGAGCTATAATACCTATGGCCTGCTTTGGACACCGGAGGGTTACACCTTTTATGTCAATGGTTACGAGGTCGGCCGTTCGGCATACGGCGGCGTTTCACGCAAGGATGAATATATGATTCTTTCCTGCGAGGTTGACGGTGCAGCAGCCGTCCCGATGTACGGCTGGTCGGGCAATATTGAGCGTAACGGCCGAGAGGGCTTCAAAGCAGAGTTCATAGTGGATTATGTGCGCGTATACGATAAGAAACAATAAAACAGTTATGCCCTCCTTTGTTCCGGATTCAGAGGAGGGCATTTTGTTTATTTGTATTATTATTGCAAATTTCCG
>JAILMJ010000074.1 GCA_024692685.1 Clostridia bacterium | reverse complement strand
TAAAACAGTAATGCCTCAAAAAGCGGACTTTGGCATCTTATGCAGGCATTCCTCCTCAGAATACAGCCAAGTATTCCTCGTCGTCATATCCTGCAAATATGCTCAAATTCCATCTTTTTGAGGTGCGAAGCAGTTTTCTCGAGAAAAATAAGCCGCAGAGCAAGGAAGAGTTGCGAAAGCATACTTTGTGTATGGTAAGCAAATCTGACGAAGCTCTGCGGATCTAGTTTTCCGCGAAAACCAATACTGTTTTACGAACACCCGCCCAAACTGACGCGCAACCGTTTTACGGTATTTATTAAACTGCGTATTTCCGGATTCCGAAAAGTTTTTCGGCATTTTTATGAGTAATCAGTTCAAGTTCATTTTCGTTTAGGCCGAGACTGAGAAGTTTGTCAAGTTCCTCCGCCGGATCCCACAAAGGATAATCGGTGCCGAATATAACTCTGTCTGCTCCGTAAATCCGTATAATGCTTACGGCTTTTTCAGGAATCATAAACGGAAACGAAGATGAACAGTCCACATAGAAATTGCCGTGATGCGGCAGTACTTTCACCGATTCATCCCAAACGCTCCAACCTCCCAGGTGTGCCCCGATAACGGTGAGGGCGGGAAAAGCTTCAAGAACAGGCAGTATTCTGCCGGGATTTGAGAAATCCTTCCTGCTGTCACCGCAGTGAATCAAAACAGGAAGCCTTCCTTCACAATACTCATAAACCTTCATATATCTGCGGTCATCAGCTGCAGTCTGCTGAAAATCGGGATGAATCTTTATGCCCTTGAGGCCGAGCTTTATTATTTCATCAACCGCTGCCCTTAAATCGGGACATTCGGGATGAATTGTGCCCAGACCCGTCAGTGTCCCCTCCGATGCCTCCACTTCGACGGAGATAAAACGGTTTATTGAACTGACCTGATGCGGAGTTGTTGCAACTGAAAAAATAATCTGATGGCCTATTCCGACACGGTATTCGCGTTCCTTCATATCAGACACGGTTCCTCTTTCGGACATCTTCCGTGTCATTTCCAATCCGTAAAAAAAGGCTATTCCCTTAATTGCTTTCGGCGCAAGTGAATCGGGGTACACGTGGCAGTGGCAATCTGCTATCTGCATTTTCTTTACCTTATGTCATTCCTCAACGTTATTTACGGGCAGAACGTAAAGAATGATCTCTCTTATTGATTTTTGAGCCCGAGTATCTCAATGGATTCTTCGCGCATTTTGTATTTGAGTATCTTGCCGGCGGCATTCATCGGCAGAGCCTTCACAAAGATAAAATACTTCGGAACTTTATGGCGGGCTATATGACTGTTGCCGTACTCACGCATTTCCTCCTCGTCGGACTGCTCGCCGTCGTGGAGAACTATCCATGCGCACGCCTCTTCACCCAGCCGCTCATCGGGAACACCGACGACCTGGACATCCCTGACTTTTTCATGAGTAAGATAAAACTCCTCAATCTCTCTGGGATAAATGTTTTCTCCGCCTCGGATTATCATATCCTTAAGCCTGCCGGTCACTTTGTAATAACCGTCAGGTGTACGGCAGCAGATATCGCCGCTGTGAAGCCAGCCGTCTTTATCAATGGTTTCAGCTGTTGCCCTGGGCATTTTATAATAGCCCTTCATTATGTTGAAGCCTCTGGCTACAAATTCCCCGTTTTCACCGTCAGGCAGGTCTTCACCGGTTTCGGGGTCAATAATTTTACATTCAACTCCGGGAAAAGCGGAGCCGACTGTTTCAACACGGTGTGCCTCGTCCTCGTTGACTTCACCCATAGTGCTTCCCGGAGCAGACTCCGTCATTCCGTAAACAGACAGGATTTCATACATATGCATTTCGCGCGCGGCCTGTCTCATAAGATCCGGCGGACAGTTTGAGCCCGCCATAATACCGGTTCTCATATGAGAAAAGTCGGTCTTCGGAAAATCCTCATGGTTGAACATGCCTATAAACATTGTGGGAACACCATTGAAACAGGTTATCTTTTCATCATTTACACAGGCAAGAGAGGATTTCGGAGAATAATACGGCATCGGGCAGAGAGTGCCTCCGTGAGTCATCATCGATGTCATAGAAAGTGTCATTCCGAAGCAATGGAACATAGGCACCTGAATCATCATACGGTCTGCCGTTGACAGATCCATTCTGTCGCCTATTATCTTGCCGTCGTTAACAACATTCCTGTGAGTAAGCATTACTCCTTTCGGGAAACCGGTTGTGCCGGAAGTATACTGCATATTGCAAACGTCATCCGGCTTTACCATTGACGCTCTGCGCATAACCTCCTCATGAGAAACCAGCGAGGACCTGCTGAAAGTCTCTTCCCAAGTAAGGCATCCGTTCATCCTGAAACCGACTGTAATAACATTGCGCAGGAAAGGTAAATGCTTCGAATATAAGGGCTCGCCCGGAGTAAGAGTTTCAAGCTCGGGGCAGAGTTCTTTGATAATTTCTTTATAATCCGAATCCTTGAAGGAGTCAATCATAACGAGAGTATGGGTATCAGACTGGCGAAGCAGATACTCGATTTCGTTGATTTTATAAGCGGTATTCACGGTAACAATTACCGCTCCGATTTTTGCGGTTGCCCAGAAAGTGAGATACCAGGCAGGGACATTGGTTGCCCAGATTGCTACGTGATGACCGGGTTTAACGCCGAGAGAAATAAGCGCCGCGGCAAGATCATCGACGTCTTTGCGGAACTGGGTATAGGTCCTCGTGTAATCAAGAGTGGTATATTTGAAAGCGAGCTGATCCGGAAAAACATCGCACATTGTGTCAAGAACCTGAGAAAAGGTCTTGTCAATCATATCATACTTTTTCCAGGGATAACTGCCCGTATGAGCCCTATTGTAGTATAAGCCTGTATTCTCTTTAACGGGGGCTGCTGTCTGAGCCATATAATTGATAAATTGAGTCAGCACAATATCGGGGTCGCTGATTTCTTCATTCCAGTCAACACAGATAAAGCCGTCATAGTTCAGCGAACGCAGGGCATTAATGAATTCCATCACGGGAAGAGTGCCTTCTCCGATAAGGCAGTCTGTATTGCCCTGTCTGTCACCTATACGAACGTAACATATATGTGCGCCGAGAGTTTCAATGGTTTTTTCCGCACTTTCGCCCGCGTTGAAATATGTTTCTCTGATATTCCAGGCTGCTCCGAGCGGAACTGACGCAAACTCATTAATAAGCTCAAGCACCTTATCTGAATGAGCAAAAGCGCCGGATGTTTCAACAAGAATTTTTATATCGGTCTTATCCGCTCTTTCTATTGCAGGCAGGAGCTTTGCTTTTATAAGATCATAATCCGGCTCTGCTTTAAGTGTAACAATAACTGATTCAATGCCGGCATCAAACGCCCAATCAACATACTGACGAATGACATTGGCGTCTGCTTCTTCGCTCTCAATCGGAAAAGGATAAGTGACCGCAGAAACGGCAAGATCCCTGTTTCTGAGTTTTCGTTTGGCACCGGCTGACCCGTCCCTGAGAACACTGTCACGATGATGCTTTTTTTCAGCCTTGGCGTCAAATATCTCAAAGCCCGCATATCCGTAATCATGGGCTATATTGCAGGTTTGCGTGAACGAGTCAAGTTCAACGTCCTTTGTCGAAAAACCGAATTTCATTTAAAATCTCCTCCGGTATTTAATCAATTATCATAAACTATTTTATTAAGCGCATTTATATATGCTCTTATACAGGAGCCGACTATATCCGTTGATATTCCGTTGCCGGAATATACTTTTCCGTTATGGCGGAGCTTGATAAGGGCAGAACCGAGAGACTCCTTGCCCTGTGAAACGGTATGAATACGGAAGTCATCGAGTTCATAATGATAGCCTATACCCTGCTCGATTGCTCCGAAAGCGGCGTCGATGGGGCCGTCGCCTACACCCATACCCATAATCTTAACATCTCCGTCTTTGGTGAGAACAACGTGCGCCATTGCGGATGTAAGGTTGCTGTTTGTAGTAGTGTAATACTCAAGATGATAGGTTGACGGAGCCTGCATAGCATAAGAAGCTATAAGTGCTTCAAATTCTGTTGATCCTATACCGCTTTTCTTTTCACAGACTCTTTTGAGCCCCCTGAGCACATTGCCCGCATCCTCTTCGGTAAGAGCATATCCGAGTTTCTCGGATGCGGCGGTGACCATATCAAGGGTTGACTCTTTGTCAAGGTAAATATCAAAAGAATCCTCGGGAATTGAAGGCTCTTCCTGATCTGTGCTGTCGACCTTATTTATCAACGACTTGACATCGGAATGAATTCTTGTCTGATCAATGGAAGTGCATATTCCGTAGTTTTCGCCCTTTGCATTGATAACAGCGGCAATCTTATTGATTTTAAGCTGGGTATGACCCTCAACAACAACTTTCACGCCGTCCGCTCCTGCGACCAGGCTTTCAAAAGCCGTTGCGGTTTCCATATACAGAAGGCCGGATACTTTGACATATACGGGGACCTTGATATTGCTCTTAACCTTCTTAACGAAGGCGGCAAAATCAACAGGAAACAAATTTCCGGAATCGTCGCTGACGGTAACTGCCGTTGCTCCGCAGTCAACCGCAAGATTTAACGCCTGTGTCAGAACGTGTTCCTCGGCTCTTGTGGCATCAAGAGCAATAAACTCAACATTCTCGCATTTTTCTTTTGCGGCTTTTACGAGTTTCTCAATAAGGAGCATCATCTTTGGAGCTTTGAGATGATAGTTGTATTCCATGGTGACTGTGCTCAACGGCAAAACCACCTGCAGAATGGGCTTCTTAGCAGACGAAATACATTCCCAGGCCTGAGAAACACTCTCCTCACTGTCTCCTACGGGAATCGCCACAGCGGCATTTTTAACGGCATTGGATATGGTTTTATATATAATTCTGTCCTCTTTAAAATTTGACACGGGAGCAAGCTCTACAGTATCTACGCCCATTCCGTCAACGGCATCGGCAACAGCAACCTTTTCCCTGAAAAGCAAGGGATTCTTTCTGTCGCTTGCAAGCTGTTTGAGAGTATAATCGGAAACATAAACCTTTTTCATTTTATTCTTCTCCTTGAAAGTAGTCTTATAAAAATAAATACCCGCAGAGCATAACTCTGCGGGATGATTATTTCTAACCACGGTACCACCCGTATTGCCGCGCTAAGCGACCGCCTCATCAGGCTCAAACAAGCCCCGGATCTGTAACGGGATCTCCCGGGATTTCCTATGAATTCAGAAATCCGGCTCCGATACGAGACAGCAGTCAAGGATTCTTACTGACTTTCACCGGCCGTCAGCTCTCTGAAAAGCTTGCCCTGAATGCTTAATATCATCTCAGCCTTTGCAATTGCAAATATATTATATCAAAACTCTGTGTTTGTCAAGCTTTTTTTGTAACGCATATTCCGGACAAAAGAAAACCGGCATCCGAGGATACCGGTCTGTAAATATCAGTTCTTGAATTTATCAAATATCTTGGACTTTTTTCCGGTGGTACCGGCAGGGGCACCGCGCTTGATACCGAGTTCGGTTTCAAGTTCCTTGAAAAGTTCTTTTTGCCTGGGAGTAAGTGATTTCGGAATATCAACAGCAATCGTGATTCTCTGGTCACCCTTGTATTTTGAGTTAATAACCTGAATTCCCTTGCCTTTGAGATTAAACTCATCGCCACTCTGGGTACCGGCGGGAATGTCGATGAAAACATCTCCGTAAAGAGTCGGAACCCTTATTCTGTCACCGAGAGCCGCCTGAGTAAAACTGATATGCTGTTCAAGCAGCACGTTGTAACCATCCCTGACAAAATATGGATGAGATTTGACATAAACCGCTACTTTCAAATCGCCTTTCGGCCCTCCGTTTACACCGGCGCACCCTGCACCGGCAACAGAAAACACCTGACGGTCATCTATGCCCGCGGGAACATTTATTTCAACGGTTTTTCTCGTTGAAACCCTTCCCTGTCCGTGACATTCCGGGCACGGTTTTTCGATAACCTTTCCCCTGCCTGCACATTTCGGGCAGCTTTTCTGAGTCTGAATACGGCCAAACGGAGTGCTCTGCTGAACGGTCACATAACCTCTGCCGTTACAATCGGGACATGTTTTGGGAGATGTGCCGGCCTGACAACCGCTTCCGTGGCAGTGGGAACAGGTATCATTAACAGTGAGATTAACGGATTTTACGCAGCCTTTGGCCGCTTCCTCAAATGTCAGGGTAAGCCTCGTCTGAAGATCTTCTCCCCGTCTCGGACCGTTGGCATTACTTCTCTGCCCGCCGAAACCGCCGCCGAAACCGCCGCCGAAGAACGAGCCGAAAATGTCACCGAGATCAAAGTCAAATCCGCCAGTATTGAAACCGCCGCCGCCCGCACCGAAGTTAGGGTCGACACCGGCGTGACCGAACTGGTCATAACGGCTCTTCTTCTCCTTGTCGGACAAGACCTCATAAGCCTCGTTAACCTCTTTGAACTTTGCTTCGGCTTCCGGATCATCCGGATTAAGGTCCGGGTGATACTGCTTGGCTTTTACTCTGTATGCTTTTTTAATTTCTTCCTCGCTGGCACCCTTGCTCAATCCAAGGACTTCATAATAATCCCTTTTGTTATCCAAAGTAATTTCTCCTGACTGCAGCCGGACCCGTTGCCTAAACAACAGGCGCAAGCATATTATTACTTATCGTCAGCCTCGGTAAAATCTGTGTATTCGGTTCCCTGACCGCCGTTAAAATCCGCACCGGGAGCCTGACCCTGCTGAGCGCCTGAGGCTTCGGCAGCCGCTTTGTAAATCTTCTCACTTATTTCGTAGAACTTGGAAGTTAAATCATCTTTCTTTGCCTTGATATCATCAATGCTGTCACCCTTTAATGCTTCTTTGAGGGCTTCGACCTTTGAATTAATATCGGCCTTATCGCTTTCATCAAACTTATCGGCGTTTTCATTGATGAGTTTTTCACACTGATATACAAGCTGGTCCGCTTCGTTTCTGGTGTCAACATCTTCTTTACGCTTCTTGTCTTCCTCAGCGAATTTTTCTGCTTCGGAAACTGCCTTGTCGATATCTTCCTTGGACATATTTGACGAAGCGGTAATGGATATTGACTGCTCTTTCTGAGTGCCGAGATCCTTTGCGGAAACGTGGACAATACCGTTTGCATCGATATCAAATGTTACCTCGATCTGAGGCACGCCGCGGGGTGCGGGCAGAATACCGTCAAGGTGGAATACACCGAGAGTCTTGTTATCCTTTGCAAACTCTCTCTCTCCCTGAAGAACATGGACTTCAACGGAGGGCTGATTATCGGCAGCCGTTGAGAAAATCTGGCTCTTTTTAACGGGAATGGTGGTGTTTCTCTCTATAATCTTGGTGTTGATTCCGCCCATAGTTTCAATACCGAGTGAAAGAGGAGTTACATCAAGAAGGAGAAGACCGGTAACCTCACCGCCGATAACGCCGGCCTGAATGGCAGCGCCTATTGCGACACATTCATCGGGGTTGATACCCTTGAAGGGCTCAATTCCCATAAATTTCTTAACTGCTTCCTGGACTGCGGGAATTCTGGAAGAACCGCCGACCATGAGAACTTTGTTGATTTCTGATGTTTTAAGACCGGAGTCGCTCATTGCCTGACGCACGGGACCCATAGTGGCCTCAACAAGATCGGCAGTCAGTTCGTTGAACTTGGCTCTTGTAAGAGTTGTTTCAAGATGCTTGGGACCTGTTGCGTCAGCAGTGATGTAAGGAAGGCTGATTGAAGATGTTGTTACGCCGGAGAGCTCAATCTTTGCTTTCTCGGCGGCTTCCTTAAGCCTCTGCATAGCCATCTTATCATTGCGCAGATCAAAGCCCTGACTCTTCTTGAATTCATCAACGAGCCAGTCAATGATTCTCTGATCGAAATCATCACCGCCGAGACGGTTGTTGCCTGCGGTTGCGAGAACTTCCTGAACACCGTCGCCCATATCAATAATGGAAACATCGAAGGTGCCTCCGCCGAGGTCATAAACCATAATCTTCTGCTCGGTTTCCTTGTCGATTCCGTAAGCAAGAGCCGCTGCTGTGGGCTCGTTGATGATTCTCTTTACATCAAGTCCGGCAATCTTGCCGGCATCCTTGGTAGCCTGCCTCTGGGAATCGGTGAAATATGCGGGAACTGTAATAACCGCCTCGCTTACCTTTTCGCCGATATATGCTTCGGCATCGGCCTTGAGCTTCTGAAGAATCATTGCGGATATTTCCTGAGGAGTATATTTTTTGCCTTCAATATCTACTTTGTAATCGGAGCCCATCTGCCTTTTGATGGACGAAACAGTTTTATCCGGATTTGTGATTGCCTGTCTTTTAGCAACCTGACCTACAAGTCTTTCGCCTGTTTTACCGAATGCAACTACGGACGGAGTGGTTCTTGAGCCTTCCGCGTTTGCAATAACAACGGGTTCGCCACCTTCAATAACGGCCACGCATGAATTTGTTGTACCTAAATCAATACCTATTACTTTTGACATATCTGAAAACCTCCTAAGTCATTTAAGTTTTATTAAGAATTTGCAACCTTGACTACTGCTTCTCTGAGAATTTTGTCTCCGAGTTTGTAGCCTTTGCTGAACACCTCAGCAATTTCGTTTTCACCGAGATTTTCATCCTCGGTAACCATCACTGCCGAATGAATTGAAGGATCAAAGGTCTCTCCGGTTTCGCCGAAACTTTCAACGCCGTATTTATCGAGAATCTGCTGAAACTGACTGAATATCAGTTCGATTCCCTTGCGGTAACCGTCAAAGTCCGCTTCTGAATTCGCCGCAGCTCTGTCAAAGTTATCAAGAACGGGTAAAAGCTCTTTGATTATATCCGCCTTTGAATTTGTGTAAACATCGGCCTTTTCTTTGTTTGACCTCTTTCTGAAATTATCAAACTCCGCATAAAGTCTGAGATATTTATCGTCCTTTTCCGCAATCTCAGCTTTGAGCTTTTCAATTTCGTTTTCCTTTTTGTCCGCCTTTTTTTCGGGAGTTTCCCCCTTCTTTTCCGTTTCCTTTTCTTTTTCCTGTCCGGAGTCGGTTTTCACTTCCTCTTTTTCATTTTTTTCTTTCTTTTCCTTTTCTTTCATTTATTACAGTCCTTTCTATTCATCAAGAGCCTGTGATATAAGTTCTCCGACAAGATCGGACAAATATCTGATACTCGGTATTATGGTTTCATAATTCATTCTCGTAGGCCCAACTATACTGATTGAACCGGAGGTATCCCCGTTAACGGAATACTTTGAAACAATAACGCTTGAATCTTTAAGCTGTTTAAACCGGTTTTCCGTGCCTATATGGACATCGAGGTTGCCCTTCGATGATTTGATAACCTGACTGAAGGGCTCCTTTTTATTCAGAAAATCGAGAACAGATACGGCATTGTTACCGTAATCCTTGAGCGAAAGAAGATTAGAAGTGCCTCCGAGAACCATTCTGGAATCAGCGGTACTGCCCGCAAGCTCACTTACAGCCGCCATAAGAGGAAGAATCGAAAAATAATCGTCTCCGACTGAGAACGCAATAGTCTGTAAAGAAGCAAGATTGATATCGCCGACAGCCTTCCCTATAAAGAATGAATCGGAAATATTTCTGAACTTCTCGAGAAGCTGTATATTGATTTCATCAAGACGGCAAAGCCTGCTTTTGAGAATTCCGTTTGATGTCAGAAGCACCATCATCAGGGTATGCGGGCCGACAGGAACAAGCTCAATCCTGCGAAGCAATGTTTCTTCACCTATAGGAGCGGTTGAAATACAAGCGTATTTTGTTAAATCAACCATAAGATCTCTTGCACGTTCAACAAGCCGTTCGGGATCTCCGACAGCAGGAGAAATGCCGGCGTCTATTATTCTTTTGGTTACATCATCAATGCTTTTTTCTTTCATCAGATGATCGAGATAATATCTGTAACCCTGCTGAGTAGGCACCCTGCCCGCCGAGGTATGAGGCTGCTCCAGGAAACCGAGAGAATCAAGCTCGTTCATCTCATTTCTGACGGTGGCGGAAGAAACAGTCATACCGGTATAAGAAATCAGGCCTTTTGAGCCGACAGGCTCACCGGTTTTGATATATAACTCTATAACCGAGGAAAGAATCTTTTTCTTTCTGTCTGATAATTCAGCCACAGGACAACCCCCTTTCGTTTTATCGAGTGCCAGAATTAGCACTCAGAAGGTGCGAGTGCTAATTACGGTATTATAATATCCCATTCCGTTGAGTTTGTCAATAAGTCAAATGTAAACACTTTGTGAATATTGAATCTTGATTTTTATTTACCTAATTGACAGTTTTTTTATGTTGTGATAAAGTATAATGTATATAAACATATTCGGAGGGTGATATCATGGCAGGTTCAAAGGAATTCATCGAAGAATTCGGTTCTCTTTCCTTTGATCAGTTTCCTTTTTGCGACGGTGATGCCGTTTCTTTTTGCGAAGCATTCTATATGCCGTTTGAAAAAGTTGTAACGGACTCATTTGACGATGATCCTACTGATTTTCTTTCTGCGTCAAATCTTTTGTTTGCAAAAAAAGAATTCAAACATTCCGGGCTCGGTCTTATGATAACTTCTAAGCCCAGCCAAAGAATGGTTGCCATCTCCGGTAAAGAAAGATACAGGAAGCTTAAGATTTTCGCTGTCAGGGAGCTGTACAGCAAAATACCCGCCATTCAATTTGCGGCCGGTACTTTCATCCTCCCCGACGGGACTCCTGTTGTTATTTTCCGCGGAACCGACGACACGATTTCAGGCTGGCGGGAAGATTTCGACATTCTTGTCAGAAAAGGAACTCCCGCATACAATATTGCGCTTGATTACATAGAGAAAGTTGCCGAAAAATTTAAGGGTAACATAATTATCTGCGGCCATTCAAAAGGCGGTAACATCGCTCTTTATACCGCTCTTAAATGCGCACCCGAAATAAGAAAAAGAATATCCGCTCTTTACAATTTTGACGGCCCGGGTTTCCACAATTATGATATCTTCAAAACCGGCGCCTATGATGAACTAAAGCCCGTTTACAAACACTACATTCCTTCCGACGCGTTTATCGGAGTGATAATGGCTCACGATTACGATTATAAAGTTGTCAAAAGCACTATGCCGCTCGGACCTTTACAGCACGATCTCGGCAGTTGGTACATTGAAGGCGGAAATCTGGTAACCGTTAAAGATACCGACGCCCTCTCAAAGTTTTACGATGTTGTTTTTGCCAAACTTGCGGGAAACTGCGAAAAACGCGGCTTCAGCGATGTCGTTGCAAAGGTGTTTGAATCCGTATCGGTCGGCACCGGTCAGAAGGACCTCACCGGCGTAGCAAAGAACCTCCCGTCATCCATTAAAGGAGCAAAAGAGGCATGGAAAAATCTTGACCCGCAAACCCAGGAAGATTTTAAAATTGCCTTTTCCGGCATGGGGCAGTACGTAAAGGACGGCGCCAGAGCGGTCAGAGAAAACCAAACCGAAGAATCAGCAAGATTCTCTTTTGATACGAACGAAGATTTAATCAAATAACGGAGATGAAAAAATGAAAAAATCCGCAATTTCCCTTTTAATTTGCGTTATAATGATACTTTCACTCTGTCAGAGCGTATTTGCCGCCGATATCTCCGCAATCACAACGGAATATCCGGATATACACATCACGGCAAATGTGCCGTCCGGCACAAAGGTGGATTCGTCTTCCATAAAGGCAACGCTTGACGGAAAGCCCCTTAAAGTTGAATCAGCCGAGGCCGAAGACGTCAGCACGGAATGGATAGTTCTTATTGATACCTCAATATCCTCAAACACCTACTTTCAGGCAGAGAAGGATTCCGTGATCGCAATACTGAAATCACTCGGCGATGATGACACAATGAAGCTGTATTACTTCCAGGAAAAGACTTTCAAAGTCCTGGACGGCACGGAAAGCAAGGAAGAGGCCGAGAAAAAAATCAGAGCAATCAAGTGTAACGGCCAGGATACGGTCTTTTATGACGCCATAGGCACTATGGTTGACGCGGCCGAAAAGAGCAAAGCAGATAAAAAAGTATGCATTATTTTCAGTGACGGCGTTGATACTTTAAGTAATTCAAGCAGAGAATCTGCCGTTGAAAAAATGAAGAAGTCAAAAACTCCCATTTACGGCTATTATGCAGATTCTTTAGACAAAAAGACTTCAGACGCGTTCAACTCATTTCTTAAGAATTCGGGCGGTAAAGCAGAATCGTTTACCCCCTCTTCGGCAGTTAAACAGCTCACAGATAAGAGCAGCGAGAAAACTGTAGAAATCAATCTGAAAGCCGAGGAACCCGTTGAAGCAAATGATAAAGCTGTATTAAGCATAGATATGGGCAACGGGAAGCCCATCAAGAAAGAATTCAAGTCACAGCAGTGGGAACCTCAATCCGAAACCGAAACACAAACCGCTGAAACCGAAAGCACATCCGACAAGGAAACGGAAAG
>JAILMJ010000064.1 GCA_024692685.1 Clostridia bacterium | reverse complement strand
CTTCTCGGATCTTCCGGTTTTTTTGCATCTTTAGGCACAAGCCATGTATTAGCAGCAAAAACTGCTCCTTCAATCCTGCCTTCTCTGCACAATGTCGTAACTCGACGACGTGATATATCCCAGATTTTTGCAATTTCCGATGTAGATACATACTCCATATCAAATCCTCCATAAAAGTCGAAAAACTGACTATTTTATTGTATTCCTTCCGAGGAATAGTTTCAATAAGAATCATAGTTTCTCATCAATAACAAACCCGCCCAAGAGTGTCAATCTACAGAATCATTTCTCTGCTTTTGACACCCTAGGACGGATTCGTTTATTTATAGCCAAGGCCACTTAAGGATAAGTGTCCTTCATATTCATTTTTATAATTCGTATCGTAGCAATTTTAAAAGTTGTAAACTGATATGTAATGACCTCTTGTCAAGCAAAATTTACAGAGATCATCACAAACTTATTAAATTGTTGCAAATGTCAAGCAGAATTTTACATCGTGATGGCAAAATCATCTTACCGCGCACAAAGATCCACGCCAGACGTAAGTATGCTGACTTCATCAAGTCCGTCGGCGTAGAAAAGGCAAAAGGCACAATCGCCGCCGAAGGCTATTCAATGATAACAAATATACTTCACACCGATAACGGTTATGACGATCTGTCGAATACCGATCGGAAGAAGATGCGTCAGCGCGAGCTTAAAGCTATGGTTGACGACTATTTTTCGTGGGCAAAACTGAAATATACTCAGGTTACCCGAGGCAGCGTCATCGGCAAAGCTTTGGCATACAGCATCAATCAGGAAGAATACCTTCGGACCTTCTTAAACGATGGCAAGGTTCCGTCCGACAATAACTATGCCGAGCAAGCAATCCGTCCCTTCACCATTGCCCGGAAGAACTTTGTGCTGATGGAGTCCTCCAAAGGTGCCAGCGCCAGTGCAATGATCTTCAGTATCGCCGAAACAGCAAAGGCAAACCAGCTGAACACCTACGAATACTTTGAGTTGCTTTTAACTGAACTTTCGAAGCATCAAGATGATAGGGATATGCGCTTCCTGGATGACCTTCTCCCTTGGTCAAAAAATGTCCAAGAAAAGTGTCCCAGTCGGTTAAAAAAATCTTAATTATCAAGGATCATAGTTATCTATCTCAAGCCTCGCAGAAATGCAGGGTTTTTCGATTGTTGGTACTCATGAATGAGAGCTTACTCAATAAAGATACCAACATTCATTTGTAAATTCTATATTTTAAAAATCAGCGAACTCTATTTTTTATTCAGTTCAATTTTATATATGATGCTGTTCAATACCATATATACCCCAATTATGTTTTAATAAATGTAAAATAACCACATTTCCTTTGTGGTGTGTAAATCAACATCAGTTACTTCTATCTCCATAATCATCTTAAAACATCTAAAAATTTTTCTACTACCCCAAATCACTCAATCATAAGGTGCATCAGAATCCATTGCTAATTTCTGAAGTATTTTACTGAAATAATCTCTATCCCCTATAAAATGTAAATTGCCAATGGCACCATGCTTGTTTAGTAAATACAAAAAGCATTTTCTATTCTCGTCCAAATCGTTCTCAAGTAAATCATTGATTACACTTTGGGCCTTCTGTCTCTCATATTTATACGTAGCCAAAAACATCTCTAAATCTGCTATTGTAAGTATATATGCATCTTTATCTTTTTCAAATATCTCTGGCAAAGAAGACATCATAATCTGCGTATTATTTGTAAACTCATACAACAAAAAGACCTTTATGATCCGCTTTCCCTTCTTCTGATAAACCTTTTCCGAAGCTTTTAATTGTTCATATGCTTCCCTTATATTCCTTGAATAAAACCTTTCAATCAGTTCCAACTCGGGAACCTGTTGTTTTGCACCTATACCCATAGTGCCAGACTTTAATTCAAAGAGAAATATAACATCTTCAAATTCTATATAAAAATCCGCACTCTTTTCTTTTCCTTCTGGAATTTTATCCCACATATTCTGGTGCAAATACAATTGCGCCAATTCCTTAAAATACTCCTCAAACATATTACCAAATGCATTTAAAAATTTCTGTCCTTTGTGTTTATCTAAATAATAATCTCTCTCTAGCCAATATAATCCATCCGCAAAAGACATTTGCAAAAGATGCATACTTGCCAACAAAGTCTGCTTATTCTTTTTTGTTTTCACAAATGGTTTTGAATAAAATATTTGCTTTTTTATTTTGCAATTGCGGATCTGCTCATAGTCAACAGAATAATACTCTATAATTTTTTCGATTTTCGCTCTTGTTACACTTTGTGAAACTTTTCCTTGATACATATATTCTGGTGCCGTCAACGGATCAGAATGTTGACCACACAACCATAATATAATCAATTCAGTCATTAACAATTCATCGAGTCCAAATCCAAATTGTTCCCTAACGATTGCATTGATGTCAATTATCTCTTTTCTGCAAATTTTATCAGATGCAACTAGAATATGATAATTTCTATTGAAATTTTGCAAAGTCCAAGCTAAATTCTGAAACTCAAACTGCTCATATGTCATTCCCATAAGATAAGTAAAAACTCCATCTAACGATGCTTTCTCCAAATAATGTATCTTAGATTTATCGTTTTCATACCCTCTATACAAATTTGTCACATAGCCTGCCATATCTTCTGTCATATGTCCGTTCCGGTAATCATTACTTTCACAAATTGATGTATATATCATGTCCGGAATATCCCACGCCGAGAGCATTACCTCTACATTTCGTTGAAGAAAGCCATATTGGTGTATTTCCAAAGGAAAATTAATCGTTGCCTTTATTTCATTTTCATCAGCACTTTTTAACTGCTTCTGATATATTTTGATAGACATTTCTCCCCAAAATTTAATAAATTCTTCTGTTGAAGTATTTTTTACAAATGAAATAAAATCCTTCACTTTCCGTTCTCCTAAACACTTCGAACTTTACCTGTTTCCTAATCCAGACTAAAGAACTTCTGA
>JAILMJ010000040.1 GCA_024692685.1 Clostridia bacterium | reverse complement strand
AATTGATTTGCTTATTATGCAATTGACAAGTGTATCGATTTCTGCTACTATTAATACACGGTTTTTACCCCACGGAAATTACTACCCCAGGGCGCCCCAAAAACCGTATTAAAACACAGCTGAAACGCTTGTATATCAAGATTTTGAGGTACTCCTAGACTGCTGCAAAACCGCGATTCCCCAGTTCAAATCTGGGTGGTACCTCCAAATCGAAAAGCCTTGAGATTGTTGAGCTTTCAATGATTCCGGGGCTTTTTCTTTTTGGATATATTCGGCTTGCGGCTGAATAGAGTCTTATATTTCTTATAAAAATTGAGCAAATTCCGCTCAGAATTCAAGTGTATTTCAGCTTTTTTAAAAATTGAAAAGAAGTTACGAAAAAATACGGAATCAGAGATGAGCGGGAATTTAATGGCGGGTATGGTGCTCCGATGTTTACATAAGAGAAACAAGAGGAGCAGGTTACAACTGAGGCCTTTTATAGTAATAATCGACGCTAAGGAGCGTTATCGGTATTTTTTGGGCTTTATTTTTTTGCATTATTATGATAAACTATTAATTAAAGCAATCATATTGGAAGTGAGAAATATGGGCAAGAATTCCGGATGGTATCATCGCGCGCTGTTTATTTCGGCATTTATTATTCTGCTTTGCGTTACTGTTTATGTAGCTATGGTCTACGGCAAAATCAATACTCCGATTCCGACGCATTTCAATTCTTCCGGTCAGGCAGACAGTTACGGCGGCAAGTCATCTCTTATAGCTCAGCTGGGTATTGCCTGGGGTCTGTATATTGTTTTGGCTGTTGTCGGACATTTTCCGTCTTTATGGAATACGGGAAAGGCGGTCGGAACTGAAAATAAAGAAAAATCGGAGCAAATCAGCCGAACAATGCTCAGCGCTCTGATTTTTGTACTTTCGTCTTTCTTCTCTTATTCAATTTTATGTGCGGCGAAGAATACCGGCCTGCATCCGGTCGCCTTGCCGTTATTTATTGCAGCTGTTTTCGGTATAATTACCGTCAGTCTGGTCAGACTTGTGAAAAACGGTTAATCGTTGTATTTAAGATTAAAAGTGAAACAGGTCTTGAAATGTATCAGATAAGCTCCGTCAGTTTTGAAGGAGCTTATTTATAATCGGTATCAATCGGTTTTATTCAGGACACCCGGAATAATCCGAAGCTGCATCATTTTTTACACGGCATCTTAACAGAATCTTAATATTGTGCGGGATTTTCTAATACAATCTTAAATAAACTGAGATTATAATAAAGGCAGAAAAGCACAGGAGGAAGAAATGGCAAAAATTTTCAGAATAAGGCACCGTTTCACCCCTTTCCAAATAATCATTCTCGGTTTTTCCGGTTTAATTATTTTGGGAACGCTGCTTCTGATGCTCCCGATTGCATCGAAAAGCGGAAACGTTACACCTTTTAAAGACGCATTGTTCACTGCTACATCAGCGGTATGTGTTACGGGTCTTGTGGTTCAGGATACTGCAAGTTACTGGTCCGTTTTCGGGCAGTCTTTAATTCTTATTATGATTCAAATCGGAGGGCTTGGTGTTGTAACCTCCTACATTTTTTTTGCCATACTTTCCGGCAGAAAAATATCGCTGTGGCAGCGCAGCGTCATGAAGGAATCAATTTCTGCGCAAAAAGTGGGAGGAATAGTAAAACTGACATTGTTCATTCTGGTAACGACCGCGGCTTTTGAACTCGTCGGTGCTCTTGCTATGATGCCTGCTTTTATAAAGCAGTTCGGCGCAAAGGGAATATGGATGTCGGTGTTTCATGCGGTGTCTGCATTTTGCAATGCGGGTTTTGACATTATGGGCACAGAGAAAACGCCGTATGTCTCGTTAACGCAGTTTGCCGGAAGTCCCCTTATAAATATATCGGTTGTTATTTTGATTATAATCGGAGGCATTGGATTTCTTACCTGGGATGATGTGCGTGAGCATACATATCACCTCCGGCGTTACCGTATGCAAAGCAAAGTAATTCTTGTCACAAGCGCAGTACTCATACTTATTCCCACGCTTTTTTTCTATGTAAATGAGTTTTCTTTTCTTGCGCCGAAAGAACGTATTTTGTCCTCACTTTTTCAAGCTGTTACTCCGAGAACTGCCGGATTCAATACAGCGGATCTGACAAAACTGAGCGGTGCGGGCAGGACTGTTACGGTTATCCTTATGCTTATCGGCGGTTCACCCGGATCTACAGCCGGCGGAATGAAAACAACAACGATTGCCGTTTTATTTGCCAATGTTGTGGCAGTGTTCGGGCGTAAAGAAGAGCCTCATTTTTTCGGGCGCAGGCTGGAGACAAAAGCGGTGATAAACGCCTCAACAATTCTGCTGATGTATCTGGTTCTTTTTATAAGCAGCGGTCTGATTATCAGCCTTGCAGATAAACTGCCGGTAAGCGTATGCCTGTTCGAAGCTGCGTCGGCAATAGGAACCGTAGGTCTGTCCCTCGGTATTACCGCCGAATTGGGCTTGATTTCCCGTCTCATACTCATAGTGCTTATGTTTTTCGGAAGAGTCGGAGGCCTGACACTGATTTACGCCGCTGTTTCCGGAAATAGTATAGTCAATTCCAAATTGCCAAAGGAAAGTATCACGGTAGGTTAAAGGAGATAAATAATATGAAATCTGTTTTACTTATAGGGCTCGGCCGTTTTGGGAAGCATTTGGCGATTGATCTTAATCGCCTGGGTCATCATGTAATGGGCGTTGACATAAATGAAGAACGCGTGAATGAACTGCTTCCTTATTTTGACAATGCGCAAATCGGTGACAGCACACAGGCCGCTTTTCTGGAATCCTTGGGGGTGCGTAATTTTGATGTGTGTTTTGTTGCCATCGGAAAGGATTTTCAGAGTTCTCTTGAAACAACTCTGACTTTAAAAGATCTCGGCGCAAAATTTGTTGTGTCTCGGGCTTCAAGTGCGGTTCACTCGAAGTTCCTCCTCCGTAACGGTGCCGATGAAGTAATCTATCCGGAAAAGCAGATTGCCAAATGGGCATCAGTCCGCTACAGCGCCAATCATATTCTGGATTATATCGAGCTTGATGACAAGAATTCCATATTTGAGGTTTCAGTGCCTAAAGAATGGATTGGACTTAGCATAGGAAAGATTGATATAAGAAGAAAATATAATATCAACGTTATAGCGACCAAGCAAGACGGAAAGGTTAATCTATCTGTTTCTCCCGATACAATACTTACAGAGGACAAAACCCTGTTTGTAATCGGAGACGACAAGTTGCTGCAGAAAGTCTTTTTTAAGTAATGAATTTTTTTGCTGACGGGAAATGACTGAGGATGAAAGAATTATTACTGTGTGCCGTTGTAATCGGTATGTTCACAACCGGATACCTTTTGACGAGAAAGCTTGACGCTTTTCTTGAAATAAACTCCGGACCTGTTGAAAATGACAGCAATAAAGAATATCCGGATTGCGTTTTTTTAAATGAAGAACTGAGTGATGAAGAATTGATTGCAGAAGTAAAAAAATTTCGCAAAACACATAAGGATACTGAAATAATACTCTGTGATTCCGGTCGGATTATTTGGGAAGGCTCACAGAATCGGGGCAGATAAGAAAAATGGTAAAACACTGATGATTGTGTTATAATTACAGCGCCGATTCTGAGAGAAGGTGAAACAATTGGATTATAAAAACAAGCCGGATGGCAATTCAGAGCATACCCTTGTTTGCCTTTCATCCTCTCCTTCAAATGCAAAAATTATAAGGACCGCCGCGAAAATGGTCTCCGCACTCGGAGGAAGTTTCACGGCGCTTTATGTGCGTACATCCTACTCAAACAGGATGGATGAAGCTGACCGGAAGCGCCTTCAGGACCATATTCAGCTGGCTGAAAAGCTGGGCGCAGATATTACTTATATCTATGGTGACGATGTTTCGCATCAGATTGCGGAATATGCCCGTATTTCAGGTGTGACAACCATAGTAATCGGCAGAAACAATACAACAAGAAAGCACTTCTGGAGTAAGCCGACGCTGACAGAGCAGCTCGCCGAAACAGCGCCGAGTATTGATATTCATATTATCCCGGATAATACTGTGAAAAATAATTACCGCGCGAAAATGCAGTCGTTTCTGCACAGCCTTATCTCATATCCGCGGGATATACTTGTTTTGCTGCTTATTATGGCGGCGGTTACGGCTTTGGGGCTTGTATTTCGCAGACTGGGGTTTACCGAATCAAATATTATTACAATCTATATTCTGGGTGTTTTGCTTACGTCCCTGTTCACGAGAGGGTATGTCTGCAGCGTTCTTGCATCATTTATGAGCGTTGCGCTCTTCAATTTTTTCCTTACTGAACCCAGATTGACATTTCACGCCTACGGCTCAGGTTATACCATAACGTTTGCCATTATGCTTGCCGCATCCATTATAACAGGCACTCTTGCCTCAAAGTTGAAGGACAACGCCAAATTATCCGCGCAGACCGCATTCAGAACTAAGGTTTTGCTGGATACAAACCAGCTTTTACAGAAAGCACAGGACGATGATGATATAATAAACACCACGGCGACACAGATAATGCGCCTGCTTAACCGTTCCGTGGTTTTGTATGCGGGAAACGATTCGGGCATATCAAAAGGATATCTATTTAATCCGTCGGAGGATACTCCGGAGGAGAATCTGTTTACCGCTTGTGAACGTGCCGCGGCGGAATTGTCGTTTAACAGCAAAAGACGTGCGGGCATAACCACTGAAGTGATGAGCAATACAAAATGTCTGTATATTCCGATAAACATCAATGACAAGGTTTTCGGTGTTATAGGAATTAAAATTGACGGTAAGCCTCTTGATTCTAATGAGAACAGTATGCTTTTGTCGATTCTGGGCGAATGTGCGCTTGCGATTAATAACAGCCGCAACGCAAAGGAAAAAGAGCAGGCGTCGGTGCTTGCCAAAAATGAACAGTTGCGTGCAAATCTGCTCCGTGCCATTTCACATGATCTGCGCACTCCTTTAACGTCGATTTCAGGCAATGCAAGCAATCTGCTGAACAATTACGATAAGCTTGACTCAGGCACAAGGACTCAGGTTTTCAATGATATTTATGACGATTCACAGTGGCTGATAAGTCTTGTTGAGAATCTGCTTTCTGTTACACGGATTGAAGACGGAAGAATGAGTCTTAATATGTCAATACAACTGATTGACGAAGTAATTGAAGAAGCGCTCAGGCATATTCACTACAGGGGAGATTCGCATAATATATCGGTTGACTGCACTGATGATTTGCTTCTTGCAAGGATTGACGCGAAGCTGATTGTTCAGGTTATTATCAACCTTGTTGACAATGCCGTAAAATACTCTCCGCCCGGTTGTGACATAATTATCACGGCAAAAAAAGAAGGAGACTGTATCTCTGTATGTGTTGCCGATAACGGGAACGGCATTCCGGACGAGTTAAAGCCCAGAGTCTTTGATATGTTTTATACGGGTGACAGTAAAATCACGGACAGCCGCCGTAGTCTCGGCTTGGGGTTAGCGCTTTGCAAAACCATTGTTCTCGCACACGGCGGAGAGATTTTGCTTAAAGATAATGACCCGCAGGGATGTGTTTTCATATTTACTGTTCCGTCTGGTGAGGTGAATGTCAATGAATAAACTTCAGATATTAGTTGTTGAAGATGACCAGCCGGTACGCAACCTTATTTCTGTTACTTTAAAGGCAAACTCTTATAAATACATTACTGCGAAGAACGGACAAGAGGCGATTATGCAGGTGTCCTCCTGTAATCCCGATATAGTGTTGCTTGACCTGGGCCTTCCCGATATTGACGGAGTTGAAGTTATTAAAACGATAAGGTCATGGTCAAATATGCCTATCATTGTAATCAGCGCGAGAAGTGAGGATTCCGACAAGATTGAAGCGCTTGATAACGGCGCAGACGACTATCTGACAAAGCCCTTTTCTGTTGATGAACTGCTGGCGCGCCTGCGTGTGACAATCCGAAGGCTTGCAATTATTCAGTCCAATAACGAAAACGGAAAATCTGTTTTTACCAACGGAAAGCTGGAGATAGATTACGCTGCCGGTTGCGCATATCTTGACGGCAAAGAGCTTCATCTGACTCCTATTGAATACAAGCTGCTCTGTCTTATGTCGCAAAATACCGGCAAGGTGCTTACACATACATTTATAACTCAGAATATTTGGGGCAGTGCGCGTGAAAGTGATGTCGCGTCATTGCGTGTCTTTATGGCAACATTGAGAAAAAAGATTGAATCATTACCGGACTCTCCGCAGTACATCCAGACTCATATAGGTATAGGATACAGGATGATGAAAGTGGAATAGTCTTGCAGAATTACAGTAATATATTTTGAAAAGCAGTCATTCGTATGACTGCTTTTTTCACATTATAAGTTCATAAAACCCGAATATCTGAATATCCGGGCAAAAATAAAAGGATGAACAAATCGTAAATACGCATTGCAATTGTCTCTTGCAAAAAGAGTTATGCGTAAATACTCATTGTTCATCACTTTTGTTATAAAGTCGCTTTTGCGCAAGAAGCGGCTTTATGGTGCCGGTGACCGGACTTGAACCGGTACGGTGTTGCCACCGAGGGATTTTAAGTCCCTTGCGTCTGCCGATTTCGCCACACCGGCGTATGTTCGTTTAAATTCGACCACAATATCTCATCTAAACATATTTATTATAAAATAATTGATATTTTTTGTCAACTGAAAAATTCATTAAGAGAATTATGGCCGGCTTTTATGATAAGGTCAGATGCAGTAATCTTTATATAAGTCAATGAGTTCGTTATCTGCCGTTAAATCAAGAAAGAGTCCGTCGGCGCGGTAATCCTCGCTGTGAATTGCTCCGTCCCTGCGTAACCTCGCAGCAGCCGAGCCGTCGGAATACGGAATGAGCATCTTTGTCCTTGATCTTGATGGCGGTAAAGCCTTGGAAATTGCTTCAAGAAGTTCGTCAAGTCCCTTGGCTTCAAGGGCTGAAATTCTGACGGAATTCTGCCTGTGAAACAGTGTGCTGTCAGCCGTTACAAGGTCACATTTGTTAAAGACCGTTACTATCGGTTTCCCTTCACAGCCGAGCTGTGCAAGCAGATCCTCCGTCACCTTAAGATGTTCGCCGCATTCCGGGTCTGACGCATCGCAGACATTAAGTATCACTTTTGCACTTGCAGCCTCTTCGAGAGTCGATTTGAATGCTTCGACCAGGTCGTGGGGCAGGCGACGGATAAATCCTACGGTATCAATCAGCATTATCTTTCTTCCGTCGGGGAGGGAGAGGGCTCTTGATGTAGGGTCAAGGGTCGCAAAAAGTTTATCCTGGGCAAGCACCCCCGCATCGGTGAGCGTGTTCATAAGTGTTGATTTTCCGGCGTTTGTGTAGCCTACTATGACAACTGTTTCAACTCTGTCTTTTTCACGTCTTGCCCTTGAAATATCGCGCCTTTTTTTAAGTTCATCAAGCTCGTTCTCGAGATATTTTATTCTTCTTCTGATATGCCTCTTGTCACTTTCGAGTTTTGTTTCGCCCGGACCTCTCGTTCCTATTCCTGCGCCGGTTCTTGAAAGCTTTGTTCCCTGTCCGATGAGGCGCGGAAGGGCGTATTTAAGCTGGGCAAGCTCAACCTGAAGCTTACCCTCATTGCTGTTTGCTCTGCCTGCAAATATATCCAGAATCAGCGTTGTTCTGTCGATGACTTTTGTGTTAACCGCCTTCTCCATATTTTTTTGCTGTGTGGGGGAAAGTTCGTCGTCAACAATAACAAGGTCGATTTCGTTGCTTTCGCAGAATTCGGCTAGTTCTTCAAGCCGTCCGCTGCCCAGGAAAGTGGCATTATCCGGTTTGTCTCTCTTCTGAGTGATAAAACCGGCAACCTCAGCCCCGGCAGTTGCGGTTAATTCTTCCAATTCGTCAAGAGACGCGGAGCAATCATATTCACCGGTATCTGCAGCAACGAGCACTGCTCTTTCAGGATCCTGTTTGTTTTCGTGTAACTCCATATTTAAAGTCCCTTATAATATAGGTTGATGTCTTTATATCCGCTGTCGGCCCGGAATCCGCCGGGAACCGTACCGAGATAACTGAAACCGAGTTTTTCATAAAGCCTGACCGCGGCGGTATTTGTGCTGACCACAGCGTTGAATTGAAGAATTCTGAAGCCGAACTCAGGAGCGGTTTTGAGACAGTGGCGCACCAGCATTTCACCGACTTTTTTTCCTCTTGCTTTTTCAGCTACTCCGAAGCTCGCATTGCAGATATGACCGCATCTGCCCGTGTTGTTCGGGTGAAGAATATACATCCCGGCTGTTTCACCGTCAATTTCGGCAACTCCCGTGAAAGATTGTGAGGCAAAGAATTGTTCCGCCTCTGTTTTGCTTAATGGCTTGCACTGCGGAAATGCATTGCCTTCTTTAATTATTTCATTCCAGATTTCTGTTATCGCAGGCAGGTCGGCCTGTGTGTATTCTCTGATAGTTATGCTCATTTTTTTACCCAAAAGCACCGGCCAAATCCATAATTCCGTTATCACCTGATTATTGATTTGACCGGGGCTGACTTATTATTTAATTTTGATTGAATTTGCTTTCAGAATTGAGCCGCTGCCGTTGTATCCGATTTCAACTTCGTCGCCCTTGTTGAGAATGACAACTTTTTCATCTTTTGAGGCTGAGATTGAATAGTATTCGTCGCCGGAGTCAAGTTTGATGTAATAGTAGCTTTCTCCGCCCTTGACCGCAGTTCTGATTTCGGCAATTTTACCCGTTACGGTGTTGCCGCCGGCTGTATTGTCATCTTCTTTGCCGGTGGTATCCTTCGTCTCTGAGCCGGTTTCATTCTGTGTGTTTTCAGATACTGCCGATGCGACATCGTCGGGATTTATATCAACCTCAATGCCGCTTCCTTTAAGCGCTTCAATGTAGTTTCCGAGACACTTAGCCAGATCGGTACCGTTTGCGCCCATCTTATTATTGTTGTATTGCTTGACGTTGATTAGAGCGTACTGCTGAACTATACTTGAACCGCCTGAAATATCCTTGAGAGAAAGGAAGTATGTAGGTTCTCCTCCGATATTGAGAAGAAGCGGGAATGTAGCGGTGTAACCGAGGTCTTTGACACGGCCTTCTGCGGCAAGCTGCGCAGAGTTTTCGGTACCGCCGGTAACACTGTAAAACTTTGCTTCCTTGGTTCTCTGGTTAACGAGTGCAAAGCCGGTTATAGACTGGTCGGAGGTGACAGATGTTATACCTGTATACATCCATACATCGTCGTCTTTTGCAAGGAAGTTATAACCCGAAGTGGTTTTGATAACATTCTTCTGACCGAGAATTGAGTTCCAGAAGCCGTCCCTGTATTTGCCGTAATAATCATACTGCTCAACAAGAAGGTCTGCGTCGTAAACGCGGTCTATCCATTGAAGATTCGGATCATTCTTAAGTTCTTCTACCGTATAATAAGTTGAACTGAATTCATTTGAATCTGCCTTGACTACTACTGCGCCTATGACATCCGTACCGCCGAAAAGACCGATGGTCTTGTCGAGCCTTGCGCAAATCCAGTACGGATTGCCATCATCATCGATTTCAAAAGTGGAGTCGGCGAAAAGATAGGTGGGGTATTCAAAACGAAGCTGGCGCTTCAGAAGCTTGTTGAAATGCTCGGCAGGCGAATATCTGATATGGTGTCCGTCATCCAGATTTACAAATTCAGCGCTTTCATTTGCCATATCAATGATAACATAGCCCGGGAAACCGTTGCCGGTATTGAAAAACCATTTGATAATGTTTGCATACTGGAGGGGAGCAACCCTGACGGGTGTTGCCTTGTAGTTAATCTGGGTGTTTTCGCTGTAAACTGTGAACTGTGAAACATAACCGAGCTCTCCCAGTGAGCCGAGGGCTCTGGTGGCAACCTGGGTGGCTGAATCCTCATCAAGGCGGGGGATTGAACTGAATGTTTCGGCGTCCTGCTCCTCGATTTCCTCGGCAAAGCTGCTTTTTGTATCAACAGAGATTATACGGCTGTATTTTTCAGCTCTGAAGAACTGGCTGGAGATTATCCATCCCACTGCCACAAACAGCACCATGGCGGCAATCAGTATGGCCGGGATACGGCCTCTTTTTTTTACGTAGGGCGCATATTCGGGCTTTGAGGAAACTCTCGTAAGCAGCCCGTTAAACACCACGTATGAAGCAAGAACAACGCCGATATAAATGTAAAGGTCATAAGATTTGATGTTAAAGGGAGGAAGCATAAAGTAATACAGCGCAACGGCAGTTATTGCCGAGAGAATCAGGCTGATAACTATTTTAAGACCTGCCTTTTCCGGCGGAATAACGATTTCTTTCTGCCTTGATTTGCCTTTGTTCGCAAAGTCAACTTTAATAGGATCCATCGGTTCATCTCCTTAAAATGATTCTTTAAGTTCCGTTACTTTACAGTATAATATATTTTTTATAGTATTACAAGTGTTTTTGTGGATATGCCCGCCGGCAAGTAAGAATTTTATTGCCGGTTCAGAGAATTTCCGTTCCCTTTTCCACGGGTACGGTCACATATACATCGTCACAGATTTTCTTTATTTCTTCTGCCGCGTTTTCTGCGTCACTTTTTTTCCTGAACAGCCCGAAAACGGTCGGACCGCTACCGCTCATCTGGGTGAGTGATGAACCGTTTTCGCGCATAATTCGCTTGATTTCAACTCTTTCCGGCACTTCAACTACCTGCTCAAATACATTGCCTGCATATCGGCAGATGCCGTCAAAATCACCCTTTTCACAGCAGTCAAGCATTCTGTTGCAGTCAAGATGATAAAGATAGGCTTCATCTGCCCGGCTGTATGCCTCGGCGGTTGACACATCACGGTTTGGCTTGGCAAGCACAATATAGCAATTCTCAACAGGTACAAGCGGAGACAGAACTCCTCCCGTATTCTGCGCAAGACATGTGCCGCCCATCAGGCAAAACGGAACGTCGCTTCCCGCTTCAAGACCGAGAGCCCGGAGTTTGCGCTCCGAAAGCGGCTTGTCATATATAGCATTGAGTCCTGCGAGAACTCCGGCGGCGTCTGCGCTTCCCCCGGCAAGCCCCGCCCGCATCGGGATGTTTTTATCTATAATCACCTTTAATCCGCCATCGATGCCCGTTTTCTTAAAAAACAAATCGGCGGCCTTGTAAACAAGATTGTCTCTGCCAATTGGGACAAGAGGATTGTTGCAGGCAATCTTAATTCCGGAAGCGGTTTGAGTTAATGTTAATTCATCATAAAGCCCGACAGACTGCATCACCATAAAAAGGCTGTGGTAACCGTTATCGAGTTTGCCCAGAATGTCGAGAAAAATATTTATTTTTGCGGCAGCTTTGACTTTAAGTTCCATATTAACTCCTTATCGGCAAAAGCATAGGTTCCCTTTTATAATAGCAGGTTATGTGCTCAAATCCGCATTCGAGCGCAAGTTCAAAGCCTCTGGCTATTCCTGCACCCATATGCTCCCTGTAATGTGCATCCGAGCCTGTTGTGAGGTATTTACCGCCGAGCTGTTTATATCTTAGAAGTATATCCCTGTCCGGGAACGGTTTGCCGTATGGCTGACGGTAACCCGATGTGTTCAGCTCAAGCGCAATTTTATTCTTAATAACATTTATCAGGATTTCGTCAATGATTTCTCCGTATCTGCTCAGGTCAACGGGAATGCGGTTTTCGCCCTCTATGTATCTGAGAGGATATGTCAGATGCGCAAGTGTATCAAATTTTGCCCATTGTGCCATTTTCAGTTCCCAGTCAAAATATGAATCGAGAAGCGGATAAATATCAGTGTTTCCGTCATAACTCATATCGCAAAAATCGGGAAGACCCGGCAAATTGTGAATTGAGCCGATTACGATGTCATAATCATATTTATTGATAATTTCTTCCGACAGTTCTTTTTCATAAACGGCCTCGCCGAATTCTCCTCCGGCAAGTATCAGGGCATCTCCCGGATGCTCTTCCCGCATTCTTATAACGTCTGCAAACGATTCCGAGGCTGTTTTATCAAAATCCTTTTTATAAAAGACATCAAGTTCAAGATGATCTGTCACGGCGAAAGCCTTCAGACCCGCTTTCACGGCTGCGTCATACATATTTTCAATCGGTTCTTCGCAGTCAAAGGAACGGCTTGTGTGAGTATGAAGGTCAACCGCGTTTAAATAAGGCATATAAATCCCTCCATAATAACTATACCACATCCGGAGCGGATATAACAGAGAAAATTCAAAAAATATTGTTAATATTAAAAAAATATGTTAAAATATACTATATATTATTTTTGGGGAAAAGGTATATGAAGGTTGCAGTAACCGGTTCAAAAGGTCAGCTCGGAACTGAAGTGACGGCTGAATTAAAAAGAAGAGGCTTTGAAATCGCGGAAATCGATTTGCCGCAGGTTGATATAACAAACGAAGCTGAAGTGCGTGATTGCTTTTTGAAAGCGTCGCCTGATGCTGTGATTCATCTTGCCGCATATACTGCCGTTGACAGGGCGGAGGAGGAAAAAGATTTCTGCTATGCAGTCAATGTTACGGGTACGGAGCATATTGCCCGTATATGCGGCGAACTTGACATTCCTGTCTTATTCACAAGCACCGATTATGTTTTTGACGGCAGCGGAACGGATTTCTTTGAAACCGGCAGCCGGATTGCTCCGTGCAATTATTACGGTCAGACAAAGGCGCTGGCGGAGGACGTAATAAAAAAGTATTGCAAAAAGTTTTTTATTGTCCGTATTTCGTGGGTGTTCGGCCCGCACGGCAAAAACTTTGTTTTCACAATGCTGAATCTTGCAAAAACAAAAGATGAGATCTCTGTTGTCTGTGACCAGAAAGGCTCTCCGACTTATGCCCCCGATGTTGCCGTTCTTATCGCGGATATGATTGTTTCGGAAAAATACGGCACCTATCACGCAACAAATGAGGGCGTATGTTCCTGGGCTGAATTTGCCCGTGAAATAATGAAATTGTCAGGAAGCAATGCAATTATAAAAGATATTCCCTCCGCCGTCTATCCCACGGCAGCGGTCAGGCCGCTCAATTCACGGCTCTCGAAAGCCTCGCTTGATAAAGCCGGTTTTGAAAGACTTCCGGACTGGAAAAATGCGCTTGAAAGGTTTTTCCGGAATTAGAATATTGAAAACAGGCAATATTGTGATATAATAATAATTTAGAGAATAAAACTGCTTTACTTTTTTGGAGTTTATATGAGTAATGAAAACAACAAAAAAGTGAATAATGAAGAAGAACCGCTTAAGGGCTCGTCGGAAGCGTTTGACGAAATGATTGACGGCGTACATAACCTTGCAAGGTCTTACACTGAACGTAAGCCCGGCAGGGAGGAAGAACTGCGCCTCAAAGATGAACAAAGACGCGAAAGGGAAATGAATGCCATCCGTGAGGATATTGAGCGTCGGTATTCTTTACAGCTGGAAGAAGCCAAGATTAATGCTGACAATCTCGCAAAAGAAGCCTCCGAGCACTCCGGCGGAAAGGCGAAGCTTGACGAAATGCTTGACCTCGACGCGTTCAGAAATGAAGAAGACGAAGAGGTTAAAAAGCCGAAAAAACAAAAGGAAAAGAAAAAAAAGACTGTCAGATATATTGACCTTGATGAGAAAAATGCGTTCTATGCCGGTCTTTACGGTTTGGGCGATACCGTAATCAAACTTCTCGGCAAACTTATCGGGTCATTATTCGGGATTATTACTTATCCGCTGTCAAAAATAAGATCTGCCGTTCGTTCGTCAACCTCAAATCTGAAGAAGGGTATTGACAACAGAGCAAAAGGGTTTGCAAGGGAACTTGTGTATTTCAGACGCGAAGTCCGGTCTGCCATGAAGTCCATAGTCAGGGGATTTAGACATCCGGGTTCCCTTATGCCGATAATCGGGCACTATATAGGCAAGGCACTTGTGCGGCACAGGGATTTGCTCAGAACTTTCGTAAACATTCTGGCGCCCGTCGCGGCCGTCATAGTTATGATAACGGTATTCAATTATTGGAAAAATGTCACCTTTGCCCTCAAAGTCATTTATAACGGGGCGGAGATAGGCTATATCAGCGATGAAACGGTTTTCACCCAGGCGAAGGATCTTGTTTCGGACAGGCTCACTGCCAACAGCACGGGTTCATCTTCTCAGGGCGAAAGCTTGGATGCCGGTTATGAACTTGCTCTTGTTTCGCTTGATGAGCTCAGCGATGCCAAGACTATTGCCGACAGTATGATTGAGAATTCAATCGACAATCTGACACATGCGTGCGGTATTTATATTGATGACAAATTTATCTGCGCGGTTAAAAACGAGGCGGATGCGAGAACTGTTTTTTACTCTATTCTGAAGCCCTATGAGGCGGACGCAAAAGAGCAGAACTGTGTTGTCGGCTTTGCGGAGAATATAGACTATGTTCAGGGTCTTTACCGTGATGACGCCGCTGTTATGTGTGATGCTTCGCAACTTGAAAAAACGGTTCTCGGACTTGAAGGCGCCGCTGTCAGTTATACGGTCAAACCGGAAGATACTCTGTATTCAATTGCCGATGCCTACGGAGCGGCAACAGAGGATATTGAGAAGCTGAATCCCGATATCAATTTTGACGAACTGAGCGCAGGACTGATTATTTCCGTTCCTTCATATAACAGGATGATAAGCATCAAGAAAACGGTTACCTCTTCAAGCGTTCGTCCCGTTCCCTATCAGACCGAAACAACGAGAGATCCGACCAAATACAGCGGTTACAGATTTGTCCGCCGCAAAGGTGAAAACGGAACTGAAAACAGAATCCTGACCCTTACTTATATTAACGGTGAAGAAGTTGACAAGAGTATCAGATACGAAACGATAGTTGAGCCTGTCAATGAGCAGATTATCATCGGCTCTATGACAACATTCGGGGGAATTTATATCGGGGAAGCATCCGATATGGGATTCTTGTGGCCCGCTCCTCACTGTCATTATGTCAGCTCGCCTTACGGCTGGAGGTCAAGCGGCTGGCATAAGGGTATAGACCTTTGCACCACAGACGGTACGGCTATCGGTACTCCCGTTATTGCCTCCCGTTCGGGCAGAGTTGAAGTTGTTCAGCGAAGCCTTTCGGGTTACGGATATATGGTTCTTATCAATCACGGTGACGGATATAAGACAAGATACGCTCATTTGCTGTCAGGCTCAATACTTGTCAATGTCGGCGATGAGGTCGAAGCAGGTGAGCAGATAGGTAAAGTCGGTTCGACCGGAAACTCGAGCGGTCCGCACCTGCACTTTGAAGTTATTTATAACGGAGAAACACAGGACCCCAAGATTTTCATATCGTAATAATGTGCGTTTTGCAAAACGCAAAAAGGAGCTGTGCAAAATAGATTTATGCACAGCTCCTTTTAAATATACACCAATTCTACTTTAAAAATCAACATTTTAAATTGGCGAAAACCTACATTTTGAAATTGACATTTTCAATTATTTATTGTTTTTCCATTTCAAATATTGAGAAATAAAGAAAATACTTGCTACTATTCCGGCCGCAGCTTCAATTAGTCCTGACCCACTTGTGCCTGATGAAAGGCAAGAAACGGCCAAACCTAAAACCAGAACGAATAAGGAAATTACAACATAAATTATTGCATTTGTGTTAGTAATCTTTTTTGCTTTCTGAGCATCTCCCGTCCTTTTTAATTCATTGGCCTCAACTTTATAAAAAAAGCCTTGTTTACGGAAAGCCTTTTCGTCTTCTTTCCCGGTGGTTACTTCGTCCGGAATTATATGAGCCGGATCAACAGATTTCCATCCTGTGTGAAGATCAGAGACGATTTTTTTTAGGTTGGCTGCACCTTGCTTGTCGTAATCATAGTTTTTAAGCATAAAGGTAAGTTGTTTTAATGCAACCTCATAATAAAAAGCTTTTCTTTTGTCACCGCTGGGATACTTCCGTATAATATTTCTGATAGAATCTACAAATGTCCCGCTTAAGTTACCAAACAATCGTATCGTTTCATCTTTGTCCGATGAGACCGTTATTCCGTAACCATTTTTCTTGTAATTATAAACATATTGACTGCCGGCCATTTTCATTATGTCGTTACCAATTTGCTCAATAACCGGTTTGTTCTTTTCTTCGTCTTCTATTTGATAATTATCATCAATGATTGATACGCATCTTGTCAAAACATTAAAAGCGGCCTGACGTTTATATAAATCGCTATCTATCAACGACTGTTTTGCCTTGCCGAATGAACTGTAAAAAATCGCTTCAATGTTGAAAGGATCATTTTGTTCAACAAGGTTATAATACTTTTCTGTTTCCTCCCAATCTTCCTTCAACTTTGCTCGTCTTGCATTCTGAAGAAACTTTTCAACATATTCGGAATTGTCAACTTTTACACTCCCGGAATGTTCAACTACAATTTTATCCTGCATAACTTTTGTGCCGCAATAGTTGCAAAAGCCAAATTCTCTTGAGTCATCAAGTTGAATATCAGCACCACACTGAGGACACTTTACAGCAACAAAACCCATAGTATTCTGCTCCTTAAGAAATAATTATTCAGCTTATGCTGTGAGTAAAATAATAATTAAGCAAATAACACTTAGTTAATTATATACTTATCATACATTGCTTCAAAATCTTCGCTGTTTACCGTAACAAAATAATTCTTTGCTTGTTGAGCTACTTAAACATTTCCGCAACATCTTTAGAGGACAGAAACTGCATAATTCAACACCTCCTAAGCATTGCATTAACCGATATTGGTTAATAGTATTATATACCGAAGTCGGTTAATATGTCAATAGGAGGATTGAATACATATGATTTCCTATGACATATTATGGCAGACTATGAAAAAGAAAGGTCTAACACAATATACTCTTATAAAGAAATATAATGTAAGTCCGGGACAAATTACTAGATTAAAGCGAAATGAAAGCGTAAGCACACATACAATTGATATGTTTTGTAAAATATTAAAATGCAATGTAGAGAATATTATGCAGTACATTGATGACGAGGAATAATCGTCAACAGTTTTTAACCGTCAGCGGGTTGATTAATCGTAGCTTGGATTTATTATTCAGTTTAAGGATTTTTTTATATCCGATTCAAGTTACCGTTTTCGTCAGTTTTTGCTTCGAGGAAACAAGAAGGTTTCTACAGAAATACTGTCGCTTGCAATGGCGTATAACATAAACAAACTGCACTCCAAAATACAGAAAAACCGTACAGGAATGCAGTTGACCATAAAAAATTCAGCTTAGTTTTCACAAAAGGGAATAACTCTTAAATCGTATCCTGTCTTTTTGAGATATGCATATGATTAGAATACTCAATATTCTCCTAAAACACTTGATTTTGCTGTTTACTTTTTATTTTCAGTACCTCATACTTAATAAAACTCGGAGTTGTGCAAAATTCTATTTTGCTTCAGCTCCGAGTTTTTATCAGAATTATTTGATTAATCGGCTGTATTCGCTTTCTTTAAAACCGACAAGCACCTTGTCATCACAGATAAGTATCGGTCTTTTGACAAGCATTCCGTCTGAAGCGAGCAGGGCAATCTGATCCTTTTCACTCATGGCGGGAAGTTTATTCTTCAGATTAAGTGATTTATATTTCAATCCGCTTGTATTGAAGAATTTCTTTAATGGCAGTCCGCTTTGTTTATACCATTTTCTGATTTCACTTGCCGAGGGATTGTTTTCCTTGATATCTCTTATTTCAAACTTGACCTTATGTTCTTTAAGCCATTTTTCTGCCTTTTGACAGGTTGTGCATTTAGGATAACACAGGAATAAAATATGAATTCCTCCCTTAAAATCTATTACCGAATGCGGACTTAGTATAATCAGCCTGTCTTTTTCAGATTTGTTCTCTCAACTTTTCCGCATTTTGAGCAGGATTTCATTCTGTATCCGTCTCTTGTTGCGGTCGGATTCTTAACGGTTTCTTTTCCGAATGAGTGAGAGCCGGTGATTATTGCGTCAACCGGGAGATTGCCGTAATTGCCGTTATTACCCATATCCGCCCAGGAGCCGTTTATGTATACATAAGTCTGACCTGTTTTGTCCCTGCAGAGCTTTCCGCTTTCAAGCGGCATATTTTTCCCGAATTTACATACAACATAGAACACATCGTCTTTCTTTACACTGACTTTTTGCGGAAGGGAAACCGTGTGCAGTCCTTCACGGTTAAAGTGCTTTGTAAATGTAGCCTTCAATGTTCCTGAGGTCGGGCTTTTTCCGCCCTTGTAAATTTTGAATTCAACGTCCGCATTTCTGAAAGTATACGCCGTAATGTGAGTGATATTACCGCTCGATTTTGCCTTGAACTTGTTTGCTGCAGTGTTTGCATTTGCAATAGGCGAATATGACGGGTAGCCGTTGTATGAATATCTGACCGTGCAGTTTTTGTTGTTTTTTATGCTGAGACCGAGCATATTGTCAATTGTCATATCGTTATAGGGGAGCCAGAAATATCCGTCATCGCCCCATTCCTTGCCCCAGCTGTTTTTGCAGAGCCAAGCCCCTCTTTTTCTCATGACTACTCCGCTGAAAGGCCCTTCCGCCTTGAAATTGTCATCCCAGCCGACTATTGCAACAGAGTGATTGGGATTAAGAGCGGTCACATTGTGAGCAACAGTGCCGTTTGTCCCGAAATAGAAGCCTTCAACAAAGCCCGCTTTTCTGAAATTTGTTATAACCGACCCGTGTTCGAGAATCCAGCTTTTGATTGCCGAGCGTTCATTCGGGAGAAAGGCAATGATGTCTTTTATCCTGACATTACAGCCGCTTGCAAGGCGCTGATTGTCGCTGAACGAAACCATTCCGGATTTGTCTGTCATATTGTACGGGAAGTCTTTTTCGTACGCAATACCGCTGTCGGTTTTAAGAGCTGCGATAACATCAAGAAAACTTATTCCGGCGTAAAGCGGGTTGTCGGAGTAAAATATGCCGTCGCCGTAATACCCGGATGATTCGTTTTTCCACAAGTTATTGACGCCGAACCAGTATAGGTATGATTCGGAAAAATCCGTATTGCTTTTGGTACCGTAGCCCTGCATAATATAGTCGCTTTCGATTGCGCTTATGGCGGCAAAGGCTGCGCAGGTGCCGAAGTCACCTTGATTTTTGACAGATGTGACATATCCTTTTTCAACCGCGCTGTATTTAGACGGCAGGTTTGCTGCCGATGCATAAACCGCACTTGTGAATAATGTTGCAATTACAAGTGCAAGGGATAATATCTTTTTCATTGTTCTTTTCTCCGGTAATCCGTTATGTATTGATGAAGTAAATCAAAGTGTTTTAAGTGTTTCCATAACATAGTTTCCGAATTCTTCACAGGTGCAGCCGGTTTCCCTGCCTGTTATTGAAATCTTCTTTTCTTCCAGCATACAGATATCAAGCGCTCTTTCAAGTTTATCGGCCTCTTTCTGTTTGCCGATGTGCGAGAGGAGCATAACCGATGCTCTGAGCATTGAGCACGGGTCGGCGTATTTGCCTCTTCCTTCTTTTATCATCCTCGGTGCCGAACCGTGAATTGCTTCAAACATAGCATATTTTTTGCCTATATTCGCGCTGCCGGCAGTGCCTACTCCGCCCATAAACTCAGCGGCCTCATCTGTGATGATATCTCCGTAGAGATTGGGAAGAATAAAAACTTTAAAGTCGGAGCGGCGCTTTTTATCTATAAGCTTTGCTGTTGTTATATCAATATACCACTCGTCTGTGGTGATCTCCGGATAATCCCTGCCGATATTTTTACAGAGATTGAGGAATTTACCGTCGGTGGTTTTTATTATATTTGCTTTCTGAATAATGGAAACTCTGTTTTTATTGTTTTTTCTTGCATATTCATAGGCAATCTTAGCTATTCTTTCGCTGCCCTCGGTTGTTGTTACGACAAAATCCATAGCGAGGTCATCGGTTATGTTTACGCCTTTTGAACCCACGGCGTATGCGCCTTCGGTGTTTTCGCGGAAGAACGTCCAGTCAATTCCCTCCTCGGGAACCTTGACGGGTCTGACATTTGCAAACAGGTCGAGGGCCTTGCGCATTGCAACATTGGCGCTCTCGATGTTCGGCCATGGATCTCCTGCCTGGGGAGTGGTTGTAGGTCCTTTGAGAATGACAGGGCATTTTTTGAGCTCTTCAAGTACGTCATCGGGGATTGCTTTGCCTGCCGCAACTCTGTTTTCTATCGTAAGTCCGTCGATGTTCCTGAATTCGATTTTTCCCGAATCAACATCATCCTTGAGAAGAAAAGCCAGAACTCTGGCTGCCTCGTTTGTGATTATGGGGCCTATCCCGTCTCCGCCGCAAACTCCTATTGTGAGTTTGTCGAGCTTGTCGAAGTCGATGAAGTCGCCTTCCTTTTTAATGTTCTCGCTTCTTTCATTCTGCTCTCTTATGAGAGCTTCGATTTTTTCAAGCGCATTTTTCAACTGTTCTTCGGTCATAATTCAATTCTTCCTTTATTTTGAAATTTCTCTTGTGTAGTTGAGCAGACCGCCTGCAAGAAGCATTTTGGTTTGCCTTGCCGAAAGATCATAGTTAAGCTCGTATTTGTGACCTTTCGTTATATTATCAAGCACGGCTTTTTCTCCGTTTTCGAGTTTGGAACGGATATCGCTGAGTTTAAGTATATCGTCGGTATCGATGTCATCATAATCATCCGGATTTGCAAAGGTGAGGGGAATAATACCGGAGTTTATCAGGTTGGCGCAGTGAATTCTGGCAAAGGATTTTGTTATAACTGCTTTTATTCCAAGATAGAGCGGAACGAGAGCGGCGTGCTCCCTTGAAGAACCCTGTCCGTAGTTTGAACCGCCTATGATGAATCCTTTTCCCGCCGCTTTGCATCTTTCGGCAAATTTCTCATCACACTGCCTGAAACAGAATGTTGAAAGATAAGGAATGTTTGAACGATAGGGTAATATCTTTGCTCCTGCGGGCATAATATGATCCGTTGTAATATTGTCTCCGACTTTCAGAATCGCAGGTGCTTCGATGGATGCGGGCATTTCGGTGTTGCTCGGGAAGGGCTTTATGTTCGGTCCGTAAATAATCTCAACGCTGTCGCTTTCCTGCTCACTCGCGGGCTTCAGTATCATATTGTCATTGATAATGAAACTTTCAGGCATATTTACTGCAGGCATTTCTCCGAGTGTTCTCGGGTCTGTCAGTACGCCGGTAAGAGCCGACGCTGCAGCAACCTCAGGGCTTACAAGATAGATACCTGCATCTGCTGTTCCGGAGCGGCCTTCGAAGTTTCTGTTGAATGTCCTCAGTGATACGCCGGCTGAATTCGGAGACTGGCCCATTCCTATACAGGGGCCGCAGGCGCATTCAAGCAGCCTTGCTCCCGCGGAAAGAATATCCGAAAGTGCACTGTTCAGGGAAAGCATATTGAGCACCTGCATTGAGCCCGGTGAAATTGTGAGGCTGACATTCGGCGCGATTTTCTTTCCTTTCAGTATGGCTGCAACTTTCAGCATATCCATAAGGGATGAGTTGGTGCAGGATCCTATACAGACCTGATCGATTTTAATCCTGCCGATTTCCTCAACTTTCTTAACTTTGTCCGGCATATGCGGCATAGCGGCAAGAGGAGTGAGAGCGGAGAGATCAATGTCAATAATCTCGTCGTAAACTGCGTCATCATCGCTTCTGAGTTCGACCCAGTCGTTTTCTCTGCCCTGGGCTCTGAGAAAGGCGCGTGTTATCTCATCTGACGGAAAAACGGAAGTCGTTGCCCCAAGTTCTGCGCCCATATTTGTTATTGTTGCCCTTTCGGGAACGGACAGGGTTTTGACTCCTTCCCCTCCGTATTCGATAATTTTGCCTACTCCTCCTTTGACGCTCATAATGCGGAGTACTTCAAGGATTATATCTTTTGCGCTGACCCACGGCGAAAGCTTGCCGCTCAGACGCACGAGTGTCATCCTGGGCATAGTCGTATAATATGTGCCTCCGCCCATCGCAACAGCAACATCCATTCCGCCTGCGCCTATTGCAAGCATTCCGATACCGCCGCCGGTGGGAGTATGGGAGTCGGAACCTATTAAAGTTTTGCCCGGCTTACCGAATCTTTCAAGATGAATCTGATGACAGATTCCGTTACCCGGTTTTGAAAACAGCAGGCCTCTTTTTTTTGCAACCGACTGAATAAATCTGTGATCATCCGCATTTTCAAAGCCGGTCTGCAATGTGTTGTGATCTATGTAAGCGACGGAAAGCTCCGTCTTTACTCTTTTCACTCCCATAGCTTCAAACTCAAGATAAGCCATTGTTCCGGTGGCATCCTGAGTCAGGGTCTGGTCAATTTTGATTCCGATTTCTGTGCCGGGAATCATTTTGCCTTCCATGAGGTGTGCTTTTATTAACTTTTGCCCTATTGTGTATCCCATATGCTGTAAAACACTCCTAAATAAAATATATTTGATATTATAAATTCATTCCGCAATATTGTCAAGGAACCGACGCCTTATCCGTTAATTCAGGTTACACGGCTGTTATATAATTGCTCATAAAACCCGTGCATATCAAGCAGTTGCTCATGAGTACCTTTCTCAACTATATCCCCGTCTTTCATAACAAGAATGAGGTCTGAATTTTTAATTGTTCCGAGTCTGTGAGCTACGGTAAAGCAGGTTTTTCCTTCACTGATTAAATTGAAAGCGTTTCTGATTTTGAGTTCCGTTCTGGTATCTATTGAGGAAGTTGCTTCGTCAAGAATCACGACAGCCGGATTGGTCAGCAGAATCCTTGCTACGCATATCAGCTGCTTCTGGCCATGTGATATTTCTGTTGAAGCATCTGAAATAACCGTATCATAGCCGTCGGGCAGTCTTGAAATAAATGAATGAGCATAAGCCGCCTTAGCCGCCTCTTTTATTTCTTCGTCTGTGGCACCGGGGCTGGCAAGCGCGATGTTTTCCCTTACGCTTGCGGTTTTTATCCAGGTGTCCTGGAGCACCATACCGTAGTTCAGTCGGAGCGAAGAAACGGGCACATCTCTGATGTCTGTTCCGTCAAAACGTATTGTTCCCTCATCCGGATCGTAGAACCTGAGCAGAAGATTTATCAAGGTTGTTTTTCCGCAGCCCGTCGGACCAACGATAGCGATTCTGCTTCCGGGCGCGACATCAAGGTTAAGTCCGGTTATAAGTTTCTTGCCGGGGATATACGAAAAGCTGACATTTTCAAAGGAAACTTGTCCTTTGGGTCCGGTAATTTCAACACCAGGTTTTTCGGTGTTCTCCGATTCTTTCGCTTCAATAAAGTCAAATATTCTTTCGGAGCAGGCAAAGGCATTTTGTAATTCGGTAATGACTCCTGAAATCTCATTGAACGGTTTTGCATACCGGCCCGCGTAAGCCAGAAAACACGAAAGCCCGCCTACGGTCATTGCTCCGGTTGCCATAACGGTTATTGCGCCCGTCAGAGCAACAAAGGCAAAAATAATATTGTTTACAAAACGTGTTGACGGATTTGTTATGGATGAGTAAAAAATTGCTTTAAGTGAAGAGGAGGCAAAATCCTCGTTTATCTCATCGAATCTGTCCGTGAAATACTTTTCCGAACCATACGATGAGATCACCTTTTTCCCGGCTATACTTTCATCAATAAGTGAAGTTTGACGGCCTCTTACCTCTGACTGCCGCATAAACATACTGTGAGTCTTTCTCGCAACGAATCTTGCCACGAGAAGTGACAGGGGAGTGAGCAAAACAACGACCGGCGTTATTCTCAGGCTGACTCTCATCATAAAAATGAGGGTGCCTGCAATGGTGAGAACTCCTGAAAACAGATTTGTGAAGCCCAAAAGCAGGCCTTCCGAAAACTGTTCGGCGTCGGATATTATGCGGCTTACAGTATCTCCGACAGGATGAGAGTCGATGTAAGAGACGGGAAGACGTGATATTTTGGCGGTTGCCGTGTTTCTTATATCCCTTACTATTTCAAGTGTAAGTTTGTTGTTTATCAGGCCTGAGGACCACTGAAATACTCCGGCGGATACTGCAAAAGCTGATATTTTTATAAGTAATGGTTTCAGCTGAGAAAAGTCAACGCTGCCTTTCCCGCTTATAAGATCTATTGCTCTGCCCGCAAGAACAGGAATATAAAGTGCGCAGGCAACGCTGAATACCGTCATCACAAATGAAAAAACCAATGCTGCCTTGTGATTGTTAATGAGTCTCAGAATTTTAACAAATGTTGTTTTTTTCATATCGCTTCGTCCTCCTCAAACTGTGAGTAATGGATTTCGCGATATACAGGACTTGATTTGAGCAATTCGGAATGTGTGCCGATTTCCATTTTCCCGTTTTCAAGCACAATGATTTTATCTGCGCTTAGAATTGAACTTGTCCTTTGCGAAACAATGAAAACCGTACTGTTTCCGTATTCTGAGATTGCGTCTCTCATCTTCGCATCTGTGTAGTAGTCCAGAGCGCTTGATGCGTCATCAAGGATGAGAATATCGGGCTTTGAGCAGAGCGCTCTGGCAACCGCAAGTCTCTGACGCTGGCCGCCGGAAAAGTTTTTGCCTCCCTGAAGCACTTCGCAGTCAATCCCGCCGTCTCTTTCGCTTACGAATTCATACGCCTGCGCCGCACGGAGTGCTTTTACAATATCCTCATCGCTTATATCTTCTTTTCCCATAGTCAGATTTGACCTGACTGTGCCGGTGAACAGGAGAGGTTTCTGCTCAACATAAGCAATTCTGTTTTTGATTTTTTCAAATCCGGCCGAAAAAACGGATGCTCCGTCAATACTTATGCTGCCCTTTTCGGGTTTATAATTTCCGCAAAGCAAATTCATAAGTGTGGTTTTGCCCGAACCGGTCGAACCTATTATTCCGACGGTTTCGTTTTTACCGACCTCAAAGGATATATTTTCAACCGAGTATTCCGATGAACCGTCGTATGCAAACGATACGTCTTTGAAATTTATATATCCTTCTGCGCTCGCTGTTTCGTTTGTATTCGGTTTGTGTTCTTCCGTACTCAGCACGCCTGAAATTCTCTTTGCGCAGGCAAGGGATTTAACTATGCTGTTTATGAGATTCGCAAACTTGATGAGTTCAACGAGTATCTGAGACATATAATTGTAAAGAGCAACAACCGCTCCGGTTGTCAATAATCCGGCGTTTACTCTGACAGCACCGGAATATATCAATGCGGCTATTCCTATATTTACAACCGTGCTCGTGAGCGGATTAACGGCCGAAGATACGGCGCCTGCGGCTTTCTGCAAAGCGGTCAGGCCGTTATTAAGGGACCTGAATTCCTCAACCTGCCTGTCCTCAATATTAAACGCTCTTATAACCCTTGTGCCGGTCAGGTATTCCCTGACGCTTATGAGCACCCTGTCAAGCCGGGCGCGGACTTTCCCGAACAGGGAAACCGAAAGAATCATAGCTGTGATGATTATCACTGCAAGAACGGGCACAATGACAGCGTAAGTCATCGATGCACTGCGGTCAACTCTGAATGACATTATAACCGCTCCGGCAACCACAAACGGGGACCTGAGAAGAAGACGGAGGGTCAGATTAATTCCGTTTTGGACACTGTCCATATCGGCAGTCATTCTTGTGATGAGATTTGCCGAGCCGATCTTGTCATAGTCGGAATAGGACATTCCCATTATCTTTGTATAAACATCGTGTCTTAATCTCTTTACGGTTGACACGGCGGTGTCCGCGGCAAAATATTGTGCTGTTATTGACAGGGCAAGCCCAATCGAGCCGAGAATTATCATTTGAATTCCCAGCAGAACGATGTATCTTTTGTCCGAGTTTGCTATCCCGTTGTCAATCATTTCCGCGACGATAAGCGGGATAATTAGTTCGGAGACCGCTTCGGCCATTTTAAATAGGGGCGCAAGTATGCCCTTTAAGCGGCTTCCGGCAAAATATGGCAGTATTTTTCTCATTTCACTTCCAAAACAGGTTTCTCAGTTATTCCGATATCTTTAAGATTATAACCGTATGTCCATTTTTCATTTTCCGTGCGCCAGGCGTTCGGTCCTATCCATCCTCCGCTTTCGTTTCTGTGAACGGGTCCGAAGCAGTTCTCCCTGTTGCCGAACAGAGTCAGAGTAATACTATGCTTTTTGAGAGGCAGACCGGATATCTCGAATTCATAAGGAGGATATACTATCCTGCCCTTTCTTTCGCCGTCAATTTCAACCCCGATGAGGGCTCCCGTGTAGTGTGTTGCTTTGAGTTTCAATCCGTCGCAGACGTCCGTTTCAAACTTATATCCGATGTTTCCGCCGTAGAAGGGGAAGCCCTGATTCGTTATTGAACCGAATGAAAGCTTTTCCGGTAAACCGCAGAGCACCGGTGCGCCGTCTTTGAATCTGACCGCAAAATCACCGAGAATATACATCCACTCCGTGTTTGAGGTTTTGCCGAAGGGGAGAGTGACGGTAAGAGTGTTTTCGCCCTCTCTGATTTCCGGCAGAGCTACGGTTTTTATATCTTTATCGGTGAACCAGCCCGATACTTCAGAAGGGATCTCTTTTCCGTTGAATACTATCTCAGCCGCTTCGGCTTTTTCAAGAGCGAGGAAGGCCCCTTTAACTGAGATTTCAGACCGGAATGTGCGCCTGAGAGTAATTGTATGAGTCATTATCTCCTTCGGCATAGTCCAGGGCTGTGCAACCGACCCGCCTCTATGCGGTAAGCCGAGTCTTTCCCTGCAGATGTTGTCAAGACGAAGGATTTCCTCACTTGGGGAGAATTCAGCGCCGTCAAGGGCAAATTCGCACATATCTATGAGAAAAACGTTTTTCTCGCTCAGTTCATATTCAACTTCAGACGGAAGCGGAACGGCTTTCCCGGTGACTTTTGCAACGGGTGAGTCAATCAGGCAGCTTCTTCCTTTTTTGAGTTTAAGCAGCAAGCTGTCATAATCATACAGAGTTTTTGAAATGAGTGTGAACCCGTTTTCGTATTGACAGGGCAGAGCGTATATTTCTCCCGTGATTGTGTTGTATTCGACGGGTGAATACTCACCCTTAATTCCGATTGTTAGTTTGCTTTCGTGCACCTCGTTTTTGGATAAGGGTTCGCAGTCCCTGCAGATGAAGAGATTAAGTCCGTCTTCTTCTTCTCTGAGTTGATAGATGAATTCCGAGGAAAGCGAGCCGTCGTTATTCCGGATACTGACTGTTCTGTCCTTATCAAGCGTGTCAATCAAAGCGGCTTTATCAAAAGCGATTTTTTCCGCTTTGTCATATATCTCTTTGCATCTGTCTGAATCTGCTCCGTCGCAAATTGACGGGGCGTCTCCGATGAATATGAGCCTTCCGCCTTCGCTTACAAATTTTTCGAGTCTCTCAACAGTAGAACTTCTCAGCGACACGCATCCGGGTACGATAACGGTGTCATAACACATTTTTCCGACTTTGAACGGAGCGGAGCCTTCCTCGCAAAGCTCCGGTAATGTGGATTCGCAGATATAATCAAAGTCAATGCTGCTCTTAATAAGCCATTCAGTTACGCTTTTGAATCTGTTTTCAAGTTCATTCAGAGATCTTTTGTTCTGACTAACGGGCCCGTAAAGGCACCAATAACTCTCAACAGGGTGAATAACGCCGATTTTGACAATCGGTTTGCCTCTTGTCATAAGTGTATTAATTCTGGCAAAATGATCCTCCACAAAAGAATATTCCTCCCACCACGGGCTTTGGTAGCTGATGGAGGCAGGGTAGTCCCTTTTTGCCTCTCCGCCCATTGCAACCCATGAGAGGTGGGGGACTCTTACAGTTACGCCCATGCAGGCCTGCCAATCGCCGTGGAGTTTGTGGCCTCTGAAATCAAAGTCCCATCCCGTTACACCGTATAGTTCGGAGGTCATTCCCTCCTTACCGTACTGATGAACAGCCGACTGGCACTGTTTTGCGGTTGTAAATTCAAATGAGGCGCAAAGCATATCAATGCCGGGAAGACCGAAACCGCCGTAAGACCTCATCGTTTCACCGACAAAGTTTGTCTGACTTCCGAGTGAGGGTTCATCCATCAGGTGACCTGTAAGAGAGATGTTATTTCTGTCACACCAGCTTCCAATCTGACGCGCAAAGGCATTAACAAACATTTCCGTGACAAGGTCGTGATAACGGTATCTGTGGATTGATGCCCTTCTGTCGGAGAAGTCCAGAACTATTTCAGGAAGACAGTCAAGAATATCCGAGCCGAATCTTGCCTTGTATTCCTCCGGAAATCTGTCTGTCCATTGAATGGATGCGTAATCCGATTTGTCGGAAGGATCATTAAAAGCGCGGAACCTTGATACCTGCGGCTCGTCGGTGAATATGGCGGGAACGGTCTTATCAAATTCATTTCCCACTGTTTCTTTATATCTCTCGTGAGTAACTCTTATGAATTCCGCAATCGCTTCGGTGTTCATTGAATCGACGTGAGTTCCGCCGTTGAACCAGGTTGACGCAGTCTCACGCAGCCTGACGGCGTACTTTCTTTCACCGGATATCGGCATATCATCGCTGACGCGTGAATATGATATCATGCGATAATCATCATCAAACCTTATATCGTATACGGCGAGAACGACAACATCTCCGTCTTCATAGTCATCCCCGCACTCTTTAAAATACTCTTCTCTGACTTTTTCGGGGCTGCTTGTGAATACGACTTCTGTCTGCCTGAATTTATGGGCTTTTGTTATTGTGCCTGCGGCGGCACCTGAGGACCACCTGTCTTCATCATAGAGCCAGGCAAGCATATTTTCGGCTTTTGCCTTATCAACGCAGGATTTGATAAGAGCCATAAAGTCGTCAGACAGGTATTTTGTCGACATACCCGTCCTCACGTGCATATGAAAACCGCCGAAGCCCATTTTCCTGAATATTTCAATCTGCCTCATCAGTTCATCTTTGTCGAGCTCTGTATTCCACGCCCAGAAAGGAGTCCCTCTGTATTCACTCGTCGGATTTCTGAAGAGTTCATCGGGTAAGTGCTCGCTTGAGTTCTTTTTGTAAAGCATATTTTCCTCCTTAGTGATCAGGATGTCTGCAGAGTGGTTTTTCCTCATGCGGAGTATTCCAGTTTATAAAATTGTTTCTCTTTGCGTAATACCAGCTCAGTTCAAAAATCCCGGCTGTTTCCGCTACGGGAACATACAGCTGACCGTTTTCGAAATATGGCGGATTATTCAGAAAAACGGTTCCCTCATCTGTGTGTACGGTTTTATCCCCTTCAATGAACAGGGCGTGATGACCGTAGGCCTCACAGTAAAGGGAGTTTGTTTCTTTGATAACTTTTCCGCCTATGGACTGAATTACTACGCCGAGCGGAGCAAACCACACTCCGTCTTTGTTTTCGGCGTAACAGCCCCTTGCGCTCAGTTCCAACATACGTCCCTTGAAACACATTTTGGTACGGTCATAAACCGGTGCCAAAGCGTAGGGTAAAAGCAAATCCTTTTCTTTGTCAATAAACATTTTGTCTGCTATTCTGCCGTCTTCCATATATGCGGTCGCAGTCAGTCGGCAGCCGTCGATTTCAACCACAGTGTAAAGACCCGTTCTCTCTTCCTGAGGGAAAAAGCAGGAGTGCCATATCTTCTGGCAGTTTGAATGATAAATGTTTCCGCCGGCGTTTCCCGCAATGTAATGGATTACTCCCTGTGAGGGTTTGTCAAACAGTTCATCTCCGAGCGTCGGGAATGTTCTGGCAAATGAATGCTCATGGCCTTCAAAAAGAATATCGGGCCTTCCCTGCTCAATAGGCTTTCTCAGCCAGGGGTATCCGTCATCGTTCTGACCTTCAGGCATAACCGGATAAACGGGAAAGTGATAGGAAGCGAGTCTCCATGTTTTGCAGCTTCCGGATATATCCTTATACGCCCATTCCGCAACTTCTTCCGGGGCGTTTATTCCCATAACAGTGAAATGTGCATTCCCGTAATCAAAGGAATAATTCTCCGTTTCATAGCCCTCCGGGCCGTTCAGCGGATATGAATACTTAAACTGAAAATCAAAAAAATCCGCATGGTCAAGATAAAACTTTCCCGTTGGTTCGGGAAAATATGAAATATACCCGCGGTTGTCATGATTGCCCGTCGTCATCATAAATGGTATGTTTTCGGTTATGCCTTTAAGCCCTTCAAACATCCCGTTCCATTGCAAGTCATTCTGCCCGTTGTCACAGTTGTCACCGGCGGTAAAAATAAACCTGCATTCCGGATGCTCAGACAGAGCCCTGCGCAGGAGATTGCCCACCTTTGAGTAATCGGGAAGCTGAAGCGGAAAGCTCTGTTGGTGGTCTGAAATCAGTATAAAGGAAAATCTGTCTGTGTTTTCCCTTTCGGTTTCAAATGAATATTCATCACTGCGGTTTTCTTCATCCCCAACCGTGTAGAAGTAGCGGGTTCCGGGTTTTAGGCAGTTAATAACAGAAAAATGGTAGGTACTTCGGTCGATGTCGGTTTCTGTTTCCTTGCTGAGCGCAGGGTATTTTTCCTGTTTACCGCTTCCGTCTTCTCTCAGCAACAGATAACCGTTTTTAACGGAAATATCAGTGCGCCAGGTGACCGCCATTTGAGTGTGCGGGTCGCCGCAGAAAGACAGCAATATATGGTCCGGAGAGGCGGATGAGCCGCGTTCCGGCTTGTAAAATCTGCCGTTCGAATCGATCATAATTATCACCTGAAATATTTTAAAATATATATTATAATTTGTCAATGAAATGTAAAATTAAATTTAAATTTAGGAAAAATTATTGTTTTTTTTAAATTTTGTGTCATAATAAAATTAATGATGCGGGCGCAGGTCTGTATCCCGGTATGTAAGTTTTGAAAAAACAATTTTTGCCGTAAACGGAGGCATCGGAATGAAAAAAGTGATTATTGCTGTTTTGATATGCGCTCTTATTGCCGGCGCGGCAGCCGCCGGGGTTCATTTTATCCGCAAGGATAAGTCGGATTTAAGTATCAGCGCTGTGAGATCGGACTTTGTTTTGGCTGACAGAATACTCGGCGAAATCCCTCGGAATGAAGATCTCTGGAGAAAGAACCTTTCCGAATACTACGGGCTGAATGAAGAAAAAATCAACAGCATTTTTGAAGAACCCGGAAACTGGCTTGCTTTTGATATATATATTGATGTTGAAAACTTATCCGATGAAGAAGTTGTGATTTCGGATGTCAGCATTGCTAATAACGGGGAAGGCGGGTATTATTGCTCGACACAGCTCGATTCCTATTATTATGTCGGTCCCGGTGAAACAAACCTTGTTGTTCTCACGGTCTTCCTTGACAGCAGCGATCCCTCTCTCGATGAGGCAAGAGCGGCATCGGAAGTTCTTGATATAAATCTGGTTTACTCTGCTGCAGCCGAGGATCCTGATGCGGGGATTCCGCAAGACAAGCTCTCTTATGCAAAGGTAAGCTACTGATATGTTCTTTTTACGTAAAAAAAATCTGCCTGCCGGTCCGGTTGAATATATCATCGCAGGTCTCGGTAATCCCGGCAGAAAATACGAAAATACAAGGCACAACACCGGCTTTATATTTATGGATGCCCTTGCCGGAGATCTCGGCGTCAGGATTGATAAAATTCAATTCAAAGGTCTTACCGGTCAGGCGGATATAGACGGACACAGATGTCTGCTTTTAAAGCCTCAGACCTTTATGAATAACAGCGGAGAAAGCTTAAAAGCCGCCGCTTCATTTTATAAGGTGCCTTCCGAAAAAATCATTGTTGTTTTCGATGACATCTCGCTTCCCGTCGGTAAAATCAGAGTCAGGCGCAAAGGCACTGACGGAGGCCACAACGGCTTGAAAAGCATTATATATCTGCTGAATTCGGATTGCTTTCCAAGGGTTAAAATAGGTATCGGAGGAAAACCTCATCCTGATTATGATCTTGCTGACTGGGTGCTGTCCGCATTCAGCGAAGAGGAAGCAAAACTTATGGATGAAGCCGCAAAAACCGGTGTTGACGCCGTCAAGCTTATTGTGAGCGGCAAAATTGATGAGGCAATGAACAGATTCAATTAGAGAAAGAAAAAATCTGCGCCGCAAGGCGCTTTCCCGCATAAAGAGGCGTAACCATGTCAACTTTGAATATAGTTCTTGTTGAGCCGCAGATACCGCAGAATACAGGTAATGTTGCCCGTACCTGCGCTACCACGGGAGCAAGGCTTCATCTTGTTGAACCTATGGGTTTCAAGGTGGATGATGCAAAGCTTAAAAGAGCGGGGCTGGATTACTGGCACCTGCTTGATATAACTTATTATCCTTCTTTGGATAATTTCTTTGAAGTAAATAAAGGCGGCAGTTTCTTTTATTTTACAACAAAGGGCAAAAATGTTTATTCCGATATGACATATCCGGATAACTGCTTTCTTGTTTTCGGCAAGGAAACCGCCGGCTTACCGGAAAGTTTGTTGCATGACAATCCCGATTGCTGTGTGCGTCTGCCTATGATAGACAATACATCTGCCAGGAGCCTTAATCTTTCCAATACAGTGGCGATAGGCGCATTTGAAGTTCTTCGCCAGTGGGGATTTCCCGATCTTCTGCTTGAAGGTAAACTCAGAAACTATGAATGGTAATGAATTTTGAGGTGATTGCTGTGAATAATATTAAATCTGTAATTTGTATTCTGACAACTGTTGCGCTTGTTCTGTGTGCGTTTTCCGGTTGCGGAAAATATGTTCCGGAAAAAGAAGCGGAGCCGATGACAGCGGCCGCAACCATTGCCAATCCTCTCGGCAGCAGTGAGAAAAATGAGGAAAACGGAGCCGTGAATTATTCGGAGTCAATTGAGAATATAAGTGTTGAATATCCAAGCTATTTTGTGTTCGGCGGCTCTTATATAAGTATCGAAAATATCAGATTCGACAAAGGCGCTCATCCGAATGAGGCGGTTTTTTGCTATGATGCCGTGCTGATGAATAAAGCCCGGAAAGACGATAAATTCACCTTTGCCTTCAAAACCTATGATAAAAGCGGAGAACTAACGAGAGATACCGTTGCGATGGTTGCCCTGGAGGGCTCAAAAAGCGGAGAAACAATCAAGGATTGCCGTTTTACCATTCCTTCGGATTCAGTAAAAATAATATTGTCGGATTACTCAAAATAATATTTGAGGGGGTATCTTAAATGAAAATCGTCAGAAATATATCGGCTGTTCTGATGGCGGTGATTATGCTTTTACCGCTTAGCAGCGTGGCCTTTGCCGACGGTACAACAGGTATGACCTTTACATCTGTTTCCGGCGGAATGAAGCTTTCATCATTTTCTTCCACCTCCAGCGCTTCTCAGGATGTCGTCATTCCCGAAAAATATAACGGAAAAGATGTAATTGAAATCGGTTCGTCTGCTTTCTCATCAAAAGGCATCAAATCCGTTTCCATACCGGCGACGGTAATAAAAATCGGTGAGTTGGCATTCAGGGATTGTTACAATTTAAGCACCGTTGAATTCACCGGCAACCCGTCATCGCTCACTCTCGGAGCGGAAGTTTTCAACGGCTGCAACAACCTTGCTTCGATAAATATTCCGGGTTGCGTAAAAGCAATACCGAATGAGGCTTTCCGTGATTGTGTTTCGCTTACTTCCGTAAATCTTCCCTCCGGCCTTAAAACCATTGGCAAGGAAGCTTTCAAACACTGTTCTTCCCTGACGTCGGTTTCAATTCCTTCGTCAGTTGACAGCATAGGAGAAAATGCTTTTTATAATTGCGACAAGATAACTTCTTTCTCTGTTTCCTCCGGCAACACGGCTTATAAGTCATCGGGCGGCTGCCTGCTTTCGGCTGACGGAAATAAGCTTATTCAGTATCCCAACGGCAAGTCCGGCTCTTCTTTCAGCGTCCCGTCCGGCGTTGCCGAAATCGGCAACGGCGCATTTGCTTTCACTTCTCTTTCATCAGTTACTCTTCCCTCGTCAGTGACCTCAATCGGAGATGATGCATTTGCAAACGCCGCGTCCCTTTCGTCTGTAAACCTGCCTTCCGGATTGACATCAATAGGATGCAGGGCTTTCCTTAATTGCACCTCTCTCAGAAGCATTACCATACCCTCAAGTGTAACGGAATATGAGGAGGCTTTTGTCGGCTCAGGGCTTGAAACCGTGACGCTTGAAAAGGGCATCAAGGAGATTTCGCCGACGGCCTTTGAGGATTGCAAATCACTCAGAAGCATTGTCATTCCCGACGGTGTTACCTCAATCGGATACGG
>JAILMJ010000107.1 GCA_024692685.1 Clostridia bacterium | reverse complement strand
TTATCGAACCGCTTGTCAAGTACTTTTTGAAAATTTCTTTCCAGGATTTTTCTTCATTTCCTCACCGCCGCGTTCGACAGTAATGTTATTATATCACCTTTCCACCGCTTTGTCAACTCAAACTTTGGAGAAGTTTTCCACATCTTTTTGTCGATTTCACACAATTGGCATATACCCTCATATATTTGAGTTTTTACGCAGCTTTTTCACAAGCATATACGTCAACCCCGCAAACGCCGAAGTATAGCCGATTATAGACAGCATAAAGCAAGCTGAGCTCTCCATATTGACCCTCCTCTCTTATTTTTTATCGTTTTTTTCTGCAAAAAGCACGGTGTTATTTCTTATCTTGAAGTCCGGAAGATTTTCCACAAAGCGGCTGAACTTCGAGTAGCCATAAGTCTTGACGTTGAAGTCAGGCAGCTTCGCGCAGAGCTGTTTTTTGAGCTCGCCGAGGTTATACCCCTTCGTGCCATTCGTGCGGACTATCGACGCGAGAACGTTTTCAACGCGCTGGAGCTCAGTCTCCTTGGACTTCTGCGAAACGAGGATACTGCTGCCTACCTGACGGAAACTCAGGCAGTCGAAGTCCTTGAGAAACTGCGAAAATTTAGAGTAGCCGTAGTTTCTGACGTCGAAATCCGGGTAGCGTCCCTGCAGGCGGCTTCCGAGCTCGCCGATATTTATCTCGTCCTCGAGGTTTGCATTCTCGGCAATTATGCGAATTATAGCCGATTCAAGAGTCTTCATCTCGACCTTGTCATCGACTGCCGCGCTCTGTATCTCCTCCTCAGCGAGTATCTCAAGATATTTGAAAGCATTGCACGCCGCGCTGAACGGCTTAGGAGTTTTCTGCTCGCCCATGCCGATAACGTGCTTGCCGGATTCGCGGAGGCGTATCGCAAGACGGGTAAAATCGCTGTCGCTCGAAACGATGCAAAAGCCGTCAACATTATTTGAATAGAGGATATCCATTGCATCGATTATCATCGCCGAGTCGGTGGAATTCTTACCTGTCGTGTAGCTGTACTGCTGGACCGGAGTTATCGCATTGTCAAGTGCCATAGACTTCCAGCCCGCAAGATTCGGACGAGTCCAGTCTCCGTAAACTCTTTTATATGTCACAACGCCGTAATTCGAGAGCTCGTCGAGAATGTTCTTGGTATACTTTGCCGCAACGTTGTCAGCGTCGATGAGCACAGCATAACGCATTTCCTTTTCCATGTTAATCTCCTGTCATTTATTTCCGGATATAAGAAAAAATCCCGAAACCAATGCTTCGGGATTGTGTAATACCAAGGTTATTACCCCAGTACTATGGAGCGGATTACGAGGCTCGAACTCGCTACCTCCACCTTGGCAAGGTGGCGCTCTACCAGATGAGCTACATCCGCAAAATGGTGCCTTCGGCCGGAATCGAACCAGCGACACGTGGATTTTCAGTCCACTGCTCTACCAACTGAGCTACAAAGGCATAATTAAGACCTGTATAATAATATACAGGTCATTGGCGACCCGGAACGGGCTCGAACCGTCGACCTCTAGCGTGACAGGCTAGCGTTCTAACCAGCTGAACTACCGGGCCATACTCTGGTGGGAACAACAGGGCTCGAACCTGTGACCCCCTGCTTGTAAGGCAGGTGCTCTCCCAGCTGAGCTATGCTCCCACATCCACACCGCCTTACAGCGGCGAAATAAATAATACATCACAAACCGAAAAAAGTCAAGTATTTTTTTATTTATTTGCAGGTTATTTTATTATCCGTTTCAGAATATCGGAATTTGCGGCAAAAGACAAGGTGAAATAAAACAGCCACAAAAAGAACAGCGGTTTTTTGTTTAATATTTTTTAACATTCTCTCTTTATTTAATTGCATCTCTATGATATAATTCATTTGAGGCAAAATGCTTTAAAATTCATAAGGAGATGACTGTATGAAGATTACAATTACCGGCCGTAAATGCTCTCCCCGCGAGTCTTTCAAAGAGCACGCGGATAAAAAGCTCGCCAAAATAGAAAGGTTCTTCGGACCCGAAACCGAAGCAAAGGTTACGGTAACTGTTGAAAAGTCATCACAATCAGTTGAGATAACCGTAAACAACAAGGATATGGTTTTCAGAGCTCAGGAAAGAGCCGAGAATATGAACGAAGCTCTTGACAAGTGTGTTGACACCCTCATCAGGCAAATCAGAAAGAATAAAACCAGAATTGAAAAAAGGCTCCGTAATACAAGCTTTGAGGCAATTGAAGAAGAAAGCAGCGAACCCGAAGAAATCGAATACGAGCTTGTCAGGCACAAGAGCGTAGTTCTCAAACCCGAATCTGTTGAGGAAGCTATTCTCCAGATGAACCTGGTAGGCCATCAGTTCTACCTTTTCCTTAACGAGGAAAGCGGAGAAGTTAACGTAGTTTACAGACGCCACGGCGGCGGCTACGGTCTTCTCAGCCCCGAGATTGAATAATAAAAACAGATAAAACACTGCGGGAATTATATTCCCGCTTTTTTTAGGAAAAAACAATGAACATTAATTTTGTAATTCCCTGCCTTCTCGGTATGGAATCTCTCATATCGAAGGAACTGAAAACGCTTGAGGCAGAAAACATTGCTGCGGAAAACGGCAGAGTTTTATTCAGCGGCGATGAAAATATACTCGCAAGGGTGAATATCTGCTCCCGCTTTGCCGAAAGAGTTCAGATACTCATCGGCTCTTTTGAGGCGGAAAGCTTTGAGGACCTTTTTCAGGGCACAAAGTCGCTTGAATGGGAAAACTGGATAAGCAGCACAGACGCCTTTCCCGTCAAAGGTTATTCGATTAATTCCACTCTATTCAGCGTGCGGGACTGCCAGGCTATAATCAAAAAGGCAGTCGTCGAGAGACTGAAAAGTAAATATCATATCGAGTGGTTTGAAGAAACCGGACCTGTTCATCAGATTCAGTTTTCAATAAACAAGAATACTGTTTCCCTTGTTATTGACACTTCAGGGCAGGGACTTCATAAAAGAGGATATCGAACCGAGGCAAATGAGGCGCCGATTAAAGAGACGCTTGCCGCCGCGCTATGTGATTTATCTTATCTCAAGCCATATCACAAACTGTATGACCCTATGTGCGGTTCCGGCACGATTCTTATTGAGGGTGCGCTTATGGCAAGAAATATTGCCCCGGGAATAAACAGAAATTTCTCGGCGGAGAGATTCGACGTTTTACCGCGTGAAATCTGGCTGAGGGAAAGAGAACGGGCAAGATCCCTTGAAAGAGAATGCCGCGGTTTTTTTGCCTACGGCTCGGATATTGACGGAAATGCTTTACAGGCTGCCAAATCAAACGCGGAAAGAGCGGGAGTTGCCGACCTGATTGAATTCAAGCAGACAGATGTAAGGAATTTTTCACCGCAGACAGAAACGTGCACATTGATAACCAACCCGCCGTACGGCGAACGAATGCTTGACACAGGCGCCTGTGAAATGTTATATAAAGACATAGGCAAAGTGTTTGAGAGACGCAGAGGCCACTCATACACAATAATCAGCCCTGATGAAGAATTCGAGGCTGCTTTCGGCAGGAAGGCCGACAAGCGCAGAAAGCTTTACAACGGTATGATTAAATGCCTGGTATATATGTATTATAAATAATAAGGAAGGTCGCGTTGCTTCAGGCAACACCAAGAGGTATTTATTATGAAACATATTTTTGTAGTCAACCCCGAAGCGGGTCAGGGTAAAAACAGAGCAATGGATTATATTAAACCCCTGATTGAAAAGGTTTGCGCCGAAAACAATCTCGAATATGAGATTTATCCCACCACGGGAAAAGGCGACGGTATCCGCTTTGTCAAAGAGAGAGCGGCATCGGGTGAAGAACTCCGCTTTTACGCCTGCGGAGGAGACGGCACTCTTTATGAGGTTGTAAACGGCGCTTACGGTTTTGAAAACGTTCAGGTTGCCGTCGTTCCCCTCGGGTCGGGCAACGATTTTATCCGTCCTTTCGGCACAAAGGAGCAATTTCTTGAACTTGAAGACCAGGTTAACGGCGTTCCCTGCAAGCTCGACCTGATTAAGTGTGACGACGAAATCGCCATCAACCAGTGCTCAATGGGCATGGATGCCGAAGTTTGCGCCATGCAGGGCAAAATAAAGAAGTTTCCCATTGTCACAGGCGAAGGCGCATACTATATAGGCTGTATTTACGCAATAATGAAAAAATTCAAAAACAGATTCACCATAACTGTTGATGACGGGGAACCGAAGACGATGGACGCGCTGTTTTGCTTTGTCGGAAACGCCAGGTATTACGGCGGCGGATTCAAAGCTGCTCCCCTCGCCCAGCCGAACGACGGTCTGCTCGACTTCGTTGTTGTTGAGAGCCGCATAAGCAGAGCAAAGCTCGCATCACTGCTCAATAAGTATAAACGAGGAGAGCATCTTGACTGGGATATAACCAACTTCAAAAGAGGCAAAAAGCTTGTAATTCACGCCGATACCCCCGCAGCCGTAAATGTTGACGGTGAATGCAAATTTGTCACCGACACATCTTTTGAACTTATAGAAAAAGGGATAACATTTGTTGTTCCGCGCACCTCTGACTTTCTTAAGGAATTCAAACTTTAATGACAAATAATATGAAATACTGTAAAAACTGCGGTAAGGAAATACCCGACGGCTTTGACCACTGCCCTCACTGCGGAGAGGCATCTGCCAACGCAGAACCGTCAGACGGCAAAAACTACTCGTACAATCATCAGGGGGAGGCTGACTTCAAAAAGGTTGTGACCGTCCTTTATGATGAGGAAGACATCAACAGAAACAAACGTAAAGCTGCGCTTGCCTATATAAGTCTTCTTTTCATACTGCCGTTTCTGGACGAAGTCAAATCGGGCTTTGCAACATTTCACGCATTTCAGGGGCTCAGGCTGTTTATTCTGGAATTATTGTGTTCCGGGCTCTTTATCATCCCGGTCATCGGTTGGATAGCGGGCATTGTCGGCCTCGCTTTTTGCGGAATACTTGCAATCTCCGGAATACATACCGCCCTCAAGGGAGAGGCAAAAGAATTGCCGTTTATCGGGAGGATTCTGGTAATAAAATGATAACCGATAACACTTTCAAATTTAACAGCAACGGAAAACTAAGGATTCTTCAGGTATCCGACCCACAGGACCTTAAATTTGTAAGAAAGTCCATGGTCAGAATGCTTGACAGAGCCTATGACAGACTGAAACCGGATATTGTTGTTTTCACCGGTGACAACATTCTGGGCAATCACCTGCTGGACAGGCGTATCGGCACCAAGCCGGCGGCATACGGATACGAAGCGGCCCTTGACTCGATGAAGAAGGCGCTTGACTTTATTCTGGAACCCGTTTCAAGAAGGCGAATTCCATTCGCCATGATTTACGGAAATCACGATGATATGAACGAGGTTACGAAGGAAGAACAGGCCGATATTTACCGCGGTTATGCCGGCTCTTTTCCTATGAACACGGAAAATAAGGACATCGACTGTGACACATACGTCATAAAGCTTTACAACACAGACGGCAAGCTGTGCGGAGCTCTGTTTATGATTGACACTGCCTGGCAGGACAAGGATGAAGAGAGGAATTGCCACAGCGAAATAAAAAAAGAAGCGGTTGAATGGTACAAGAAAGAAACCCAAAAAATGAGGGAAGAAAACGCGGGAGAAGATGTTCCTGCGCTTATGTTCCTTCACATTCCGCTCAAGGAACAATTCAACATTGTAACCGATTGTGATAAAAATGACCCGGATGCATTTATATGCAGAGACGGCTGTTACCGCAAGCTTGACAAAAGCAGAGCAACCGGCATAATGAAAGAAGAGCCGAGTGTACTTGAAACCGACAACGGAATGTTTGAGGCGATAAAGGCCCTCGGCAATATCAAAGCCGTCATCACGGGACACGACCACACAAACTGTTTTACCGGAAAAGTTGACGGAGTTGAGTTTATCCAGACAGGTGCTGCGTCATTCAGATGCTACGGCAACAGTCTGACAAGAGGAGTCAGGGTCATAGACCTTGACGAAACAGGAAATTACACAACTGAGTTTTACACATTTTTTGATTTGTGCGGAGACAACGCAATCACAAGAATTGAAAACTTTCTTGATGCCGATGAATTCGAAAAAAAGAAATTTACCGCGCTCGGTGTTATTGCCGTAATGTCACTCACAGGTCTGACTGCCCGGATTATTAAAAGTCTGAAAAAGTAAACAAAATCAGCCCGTTCTTGGAACGGGCTGATTTTTTATCGGAAGTCAAGCCATTATTTTACGGTAAAGGACTTTAAGGTCTTCAATATTTGTATCTCTCGGATTTCCCGGACGGCAGGCATCAGCATAAGCATCTGCGGCAAGGACATCAAGATCTTCTTCCTTAACTTTTTCGTTGACAGCGGGAATACCTACATCAGCCGAAAGTTTCTTAACGGCATCAATTGCCGCTTTTCTGTATTCCGCCTGAGACATGGAATCAACACCTTCAACACCCATTGCTCTGGCAATTTCCCTGAATCTTTCACCTGTAAATTCCTGATTGTATTCCATAACTATAGGCAGCATCATTGCGCAGGCGACACCGTGAGGCGTATCATAATGCGCTCCGAGCGTATGAGCGATTGAATGAGCAATACCCAAGCCTACATTAGAAAAGCCCATACCCGCAACATACTGCGCAAGAGCCATTCCTTCCCTGTCTTCGGGTTTATTCTCAACCGCACCTCTGAGATGCCTGGAAATGAGCTTGATCGCTTCAAGGTGGAACATATCCGTCATTTCCCAGGCGGCCTTTGTGGTATAGCCTTCTATAGCGTGAGTCAGAGCGTCCATACCGGTTGAAGCGGTGAGTCCCTTAGGCATAGATGACATCATATCGGGATCAACAATAGCCCATGCGGGAATATCGTGCTCATCGACACAGACAAATTTTCTCTCTTTTTCCGTATCGGTGATAACATAGTTAATGGTAACCTCGGCTGCTGTGCCGGCGGTTGTGGGAACAGCAATAGTCGGAACCGCCTGATTCTTTGTGGGGGCAACTCCTTCAAGTGAGCGGACGTCTGAGAATTCGGGGTTGGTAATAATAATACCGATTGCCTTTGCGGTATCCATTGATGAACCGCCGCCGATTGCGATGATGGAGTCTGCATCACAAGCCTTGAAAGCCTCAACACCTTCTTTAACATTTTCAACGGTGGGATTCGGCTTTATGCCGGAATATACGGTGTACGGTAAACCCGCGTTGTCAAGCAAATCCGTAATTTTTGCGGTAATACCGAACCTGATAAGATCGGGATCGGAACAGACAAAAATATGCTTAAAGCCTGCTGTTTTTGCAATAGAAACGATTTCGTTTATCGCTCCCTTGCCGTGAAAAGAAACTGTGTTTAATATTATTCTGTTTGCCAAGATGAAAACCTCCGTTTCGTTTTTCTTAATTTTAGCACGAATCTTTTATTTAAGGTGTGAATATTTTTTAAATCTTTTGATTATACATAAAACTCAGGCATAAATTCCCGTTAACGGACAGCCGCCCGTACTACGCCCTATATATTTGCCGATATTCGGGTAATATTCTTCTGATTTCTTTACATTACGGGTATTATATGATACTATTCTTATAAAGCCACAGGAGGGAAAGCGATGAATAAAATCGGAACTGCCGGTCTGCACTTTACGGATGAACTCGGGCGCATACGTTTCTTTAACGGGATGAACATCGACGACAAAACCGAGGGCGATGTTTTCAGATATCCGCTCGATGATGCGTTTTTTAAAGCGTATTCCGAAAACGGGTTTAACCTTATACGTCTTGCCGTGCAGTGGGCTAATATTGAGCCGCAGAGCGGTCATTACAGCGAGTCTTATCTTAAATCGCTTGATGATATTTTCCGCACAGCCGAAAAATACAATGTATATATTCTGCTGGATATGCACCAGGATCTGTACTCCGGCTTCAAGGGTATCGGAGGAGGAGACGGAGCGCCGGAATGGGCATGTCTGACCGACGGCTCCGCACCGAAGCCTTATAAATTCGTCTGGGCAGAGGCATATGTATTCGGCAAATGGGTAAAACGGAGTTTTGACCATTTCTGGCAGAACGATAAGGTCTATAACAAAGGACTGCTTGATCACTATGCAGATCTGTGGCGTATGATGGCGGAGCGTTACGGTAACTTCCCCGCCCTCTTCGGCTTTGATTTCCTTAACGAACCCTTTCCCGGTTCATTCGCCGTGAAGATGGTAAAACGGCTTGTCGCAAGCGGCGCAAGGCAAATTCTTTTCAGCAAAAAAATCAATCGTACAGCGCTTATCTCTGCGCTTATCCATAAAAACCAAAAAGCCCTTCTTGACGGCATGCCCGGCTCAATAATCAGAGATGTTATGAGCAAGGCGGATGCTCTTGAAGCGGAATTTGACCGTAAAACATACGGCCCGTTTCTCAATAAAATGGCGGCTGCAGTACGTGAAAAAACCGGGAACGGAATATTGATGATTGAGCAGCCGTTTCTTTGCAACGGCGGAGTAAAACTCTCCGTTGAACCGATAACGGTAAACGGGAAAAAAGAGCCCCTGCAGTGCTTCGGTCCTCACGCATATGATATGACCGTAGATACGCCTTTGTATAAATACGCCAATGCAGACAGAGTTAAGACGTTTTTCGGAGAAATGAGGTTATCTCAACTGCGCCTCCAGATTCCCGCTGTAGTGGGCGAATGGGGTGGCTGCAGCAATAATACCGACACCTCCTGGTTCCCTCACGCTTATGAGCTGCTTGACTATTTTGACGGCAACGGCTGGGGTCAGCTTTACTGGGATTATCACGGTGACGATATGACAGCTCCGTTGATGCAAATGCTCAGCAGAACCTGCCCGGTTGCTGTTGCGGGCGAAGATATTCACTACCGTATGGACAGAGAAAAAAAGATATTCACCCTTGAATTTACATCGAATAAAGAGGGAGAAACTCTCATCTATGCCCACGCTCCCTGCACCGCACAGACAGACGGCGAAGTTAAAACGGTCAGTTCATATTCAAACGGAGCCTCGCTTCTGAGCATAACCTGCAGCAACGGTAAACATACTCTGACTCTTCAATTCTGAAAGGAAATCTGAAATGGAAGCTTTGAATAAAGGAATAGGAATGCTGAAAAGCGTGAAAACCTATTGGAAAAAACCCGCAGAGGGCAATTATATGCCATTCCGCGAGGTGTTTGCCTACTCTGTGGGCGGTCTCGGCGCGTATTCTATATTCACTATGGCGCAGGCTCTGCTGCTCTCGACCACGAATGTCATAATCGGAAACACAATAGGCATTCAGCCGATGCATATGTATATAATGTACGTTATATCCGTTGTCACAAACATACCTCTGACAATGGTGCGCGCCAATATGGTGGATAATGTAAAATATAAGCAGGGCAAATATCGCCCGTATCTGCTGAGAATGGGTATCCCGACGGTTGCCATATCTCTTCTTTTCGTTTTTACACCTTATTCACTAATCGGCTATATATGGCGCTGCGTGCTGATTTTCATCTATAACTTCGGTTTGCAGTTTTTCTATAATTTCTTTTATGACGCATACGAGAATCTCATTCACGTGCTCTCACCCAATTCACAGGAGCGCACCAACGCAACAGCAATAAAGAGCATGATTTATTCACTCTCGCCTACTGTTACCAATTTTGTCACTCCCCTGATTGCAAACAAAGTGGCAAACGGCAATATGTATGACCTGAGAGTCTATCAGTGGCTCTATCCCTTTATTGCGGTTATCGGTGTCGGCCTTATCATTCTTGTTTATGCGCGCACGGAAGAAAAGATTGTCATAGCAAAGACGCACCCGATGAAAGTCAAATTTATGGATGCTCTGCGCGAAGTGGCAAAAAACAAATACTTCTGGATTATTTCGCTTGCAGGCTGGCTCGGCTTTCTTGAAACATGCACATATGTTATATTGCAATGGCTCTATAACTACGCTCATCTGTGCACGGCAGAGCAGTATTCCCTCATAACGCTCATACGCGGCTCGGCCTACGCCTGGGGCATGATAATAGCTCCGTTTGCGATTAAACGCTGGGGAAAGAAAAAGGTGCTCATAGTAACAAATCTGTTTAATATTCTCTTCCTCGCCCTTGTCTATCCTCTTATGGGCTCAATCTGGACCGTGCTGATGTGTATGTATTTCAACTCCGTAGCAGACTCGTTCATCCTTGTTCTGAATCCGACAATACAAGCTGATATCCGTGATTATCAGCATTACAAAAGCGGTGAGCGAATCGACGGCATGTTCGGCGCTGTGGCGATGATAGGCTCGTTTGTGACCATGGCTACAAGCTCGGTGCTTCCCGCCGTCTATGAAAAATACGGCATTTTTTCCGGAAACGGATATGAGAATATGTATGACATTCTCTACAACACGGATATACTGTACCGACTTGTGGGTATGCTTGTTATACTTTCAGCAGTCGGCGCCGCACTCAATCTGATTCCATACTTCTTCTATGACCTGACAGAGACAAAACAGAAGGCGATAATCAGAATTTTGCAAATAAGAGCTATGTTTGAGGACTACGGCAACGGTGTACTGAAGGATGAGGATATGGTCAGCACAATTGACCTCATCAAAAATGCGGGCGAAGCTCTCAGACACGGAAAGCAGGACATTAAAGAGCTGAAGAAGCAGGGCGTTACGCGCGATCAGCTGAAAAAAATTGCAGCCGAGAATGAGGAATACGAAATTGCTCTTGCCGTAACACAGGAACTTGAACGCTTTGACACTCCCCGCGGTAAGGCACAGCTTGCGCTTGCCTCAGGTCATATCAACGAGGGTATCGACGGTATAATCTCTATCACGCCGGAAACCCTTGCTGCCGCTCGCGCCCTTCCGCAGGGCACCGCAGATGAGCGTCTGATAAGGAAAGACGCGATTGAGGACGCAAAACTCGCTCTGCGCTCCCGCAAGGCAAGGATACGCTATTACGGCGAAACCGTAACTCCGTTTGACGAGCAGGGATATCAGATGCTTCTTGCCGAGGAGAGCGACCTTGAAAAGAAGAAGCGCGATTTGCTTATTGCAGGCGCAAACCGCGAAGAGATACGCCGCATAAGCGCGCAGCAGAAAGAGGTTGACACAAAAATAAAATTACAGGCAAAAGAGTATCAGCAATTTGAAGAGAGCGTCAAAATTTATTCCAAATCAAAGAAGCTCTGCTCTCAGGCCGAAAACTACGCAAAATTCGGCGAACTGCTCACGCGTTACGATGAATTATCGGCACAAAAAGACGGGGAAACGGACTGATAAACACACAGTAAAACATAACACCGCTGCTTTGAATTTAAGCTGCGGTGTTTTTTGCAAAACAATCTTTTAGTTCATACCATATCCTGCTTTATTTGGAAAGCTGAACAAAAGTCCCGCCCTTCGGAAAATGATACGAAGGACGGGACAAATTCATTTTATCTTTATGATACCGTCGGTTTTGTTATCTAATTGCGCGGGCGATTTCAACGATGATTTCATATATTTTTGTTGCGCGGATAAACATAGTGAATCTGTCAATAAGACTCGGAGTGTGCTCGCTGTCTTTAAACTCCAGCGGCTCAGAACCGTCGTCAATTATGAGTGCCTGAGTAAGACAGATTCCGCCCTCGCCGAGAATCTCGGCTCTGATATACAGGAAATCTTCACTGCCTTCAATTGCGTCAAGATCCAGGATAACAGGTTCCTCCCCTATTGCGGTCTTCATTATTACCTTTCCGTTGGCAATCCACTGAAGTTCGCTTGCGTCTTTGGCAGTTACCGTGACCTTATGACCGTCAACCGCAACGCTCGTAAATACGGGATAAGGGATACCCTTGTCTCTTGTGTCAATATCTTCCTTGGGACCGATTTCATAGATATCATTGCCGGGAAGGCACTTTGAAACACAGAAGAATGAACCCGACTGCATAGTCTCTTTAATTTTTTCCTGCGTGTTTTCCTCCATCATATATACGCCGAAAGAACTGTCGCAGTTTATTTTATTATGGGCATCTGTATTGCTGAAACCGATAACTGTTTTGCCGTAAGGAAGGCAGTACATAAGAAGCGAATCCCAGAGAATTCTGTCATAACGGGTGACCGAATTAACTTCATTGAGCACTTCCGTGCCCAGACAGCTGTCATACCTGAGAATGGTGTTGCCTAAAAATTCAACATTTTTAGGGTCTGTAACGGCCTCGGGATGAGCGCCGGATTCAAGCATATCACCGGGATGGTTGATAAAGCAAATACCGTCGTTTTCCTCAACAAATCTTACCGCGTTATCAATGCCGACTTCGTTTTCAGCCACGAAATTTTCAGGCTTGATATTGCTGCTGCCTGCCATATATCCGGCATAACCGTTGCCGATATCGCTGCTGTTGAAAAACCCGTTAACATGGTTTTTGCTAAGCGTAAGATGGTTAAGCTCGTTGCCGCCGGTGACGCAGGTCATACCATAACCTCTGTCATTATAAGTACCGGAAGTTATTGCCTCAAACTCTTCATCCGTAAGCACGTTCTGCTCCAATCCGAGAATTTTCTGATACCAGTACGGAGATACGTGCTTGGGCTCCTTGTTCCATTCAACTCCCGTAACGGCGTGATCGGTATTGGCAAGGAAATCATAACCGAGAGAATAATACTCCTTGACCATAGTCCGTAAATCCTCATTGGCGTCGCTCCAGGTGGTATGTGAATGAAGATTGCCTCTGTAAGCGCCCCACGCTCCGTCTCCGCTCCATACAACATTTTCATAGGGGGAAACTATGGTATAATCCGACGCGGCCGATGCTGTAAATCCGCCGCAAATTCCACAGAATACCGCAATGCTGAGTAATATGCTTAAAGCTTTTTTCATTGAATGTTCTCCTTTACTCTCAGATAATCTCTTTTAATTATTATACAATATATACTGATTCATAATCAAGATATATTTTTATCTTTCCGATATTGTTTTATGTTGAAAAAATGATACCTTGCGTCATTCAAAACAACGGGTGCTCTTTAGGCAGTTTTTTGCTTAGTCCTTAACGAAAAAACTCCGGTTTTTTGACTCCCGGAGTTTGTAATTCATAAAAAGTTCTGTAAAGTTATTCGGCTTTACACCTTACAGTGACCCTTGCCCTTCCGCTGACTGTGCAGGTAAAAAGGGTCAGGCCTTCGGTGTATTCAATCATTTCATCGATTGCCGTGGGTGAAAGCACCTGAGTTTCAGCAACCCTGTATCTGAAGGTATTGCCCTCAACGTCGGTAAAAACTACAGGATCACCCGCAGCGAGCTCCTGCAAATCCCTGAAATATGAGCGATAATTGTGCGCCGCTATGACCATATTGTTGAGATAAGCGGAGCCGTTATAACGGCAGGGAGTCTGTTTGAGAATCGGCATAGTCAATACAGACGCAACGGGTAGCTGCTTATTAATCGTCGGCAAAGAAATAGTTCCGATATAATCAATGCCGTCTCTGGTGATCACGGGCATATCCATTTCGGGATTGAGAATATAATCGGGAATGATTTTTTCGCCTGCGGCGTCGACGCGCTCATCGGTACCCTTTCTATCTTTTAGGGCTGAAAGCGCATCGGACGCGCGTCTTTCAGCGATTATATCGCTTGCAATATTATATACAAAAAGCCCAAGGGACAGCACAAGAAGCGCTGCCCCGGAGATTATCAATACAGTACCTTTATGTTTCATTTTCCCGCTCCTTACGGCGTCTGTCTATACCATAGACCAGAAGCAGCAAACCTAATACCGAGAGTATCGGCACAGGCCACCAGAGCTGACCGGTCTGCGGCAGTTTTTCACTGTCGTTCGGAGTTATTCCGTCATCAGGCGTATTATCCGCCGGCCCAGGTACATTGCCGCCCGGTCCCGGAGGCGTTATATCTCCGTCGGTGATAACATCAAGGGTTGCAATTGCAGGAATAACAAGCGGAATCGTAACCAGCGTTATAACGGCAAACGGAACAACGGGAATCAGGGGAATAATGGGAATAAGCGGAATTAAGGGTATAATAGGAATAAATGCGACCAAAGGAATTACAGGGGTGCTTTCATCAATGGCGGTGTTGGTAATTTTAAAAGTGACACCCTCCTGTGAAACGCTGACCGTATATCCTTCGGGAGCCGGAAGCTCCGCAACGGTCCAGTCGGAGTCGCTTTCAAGGTCTTCCCAGGTGTAGCGCCACGAATTGCGGGCATTTATCTTGACCCTGTCATATATTTCGCCGTCTTTAAGCAGAACAAGATCGACTCTGCGGGGACGGCCTGTATGAAGCCGGTTTTCATTATCCCAAATTTTGATTACTCTTCTTTCAATAGGCGGTCCGCCTGCTTCACGGCTGTCGTACTTGGGAATAATATTGACATCGTAATTCCATTCACCGCCGAGCATTTTTCCGGGCAAACGAACGAGCGCAGCCTGTGCAAAATAAACTCTGCCGCCGTTCTGACAGGCGTCGGCAAAAACGAGGTAAATACCTGCGGGCAGGTTTTCAAAAACACATACTCCGTTTCTGTCTGTCACGGCAGAAGCATCGGGCTCAAGACCCTCAGCAAGCACAAAGCCCTTCATCGCAAGCGCGGCTCCGGCGTTTCCGTCATTGTCAACATCGGTAATCACAACAGGATACTGAGCGTAGGGATCCATTGCGTAAATTTTGCCGTCTTCATCAACATAACCTATTCTGTAAATATGGAAAGTCGCATCGGGGATAACCTTATTACCTTCAACCTGAAATTTAACAGTCAGACTGCTCGGCTTTGCAGCATCAATACGGACACTCTCTGCGTGCGCCGGTACAATCAGGGGAAAAATACAAAGCAGGAGTGCAATTAAAAGAGAAAATGCTTTTTTCACGGTTATCACCTCGATTCATTATTATCGTTTTTCTTTTTTACCGGTCCGGTCAATATAAGAATAATCCAGCCGGCAAGCACGGGAATTGCAAGAACGGGAGCAACAATCAAAGGATCAATTTTGACGGCCTCTGAAGTTACGGAAGCACCCTGACGGAGATTCTCAACTCTGTGTCCCCTTACCAAAAGCCGGTGTGTATTTATGCCGTATGGAGTGCAGGTTACAAGAGTTACCAAATCCTGATAATCCTGAACAGTCAGATTCGTAAAATCCGTGGGCTCAACAATATGTATCTCATCAACTTCATAAGTCAACGTCTCTCCGAGCACATTGAGCATAAAGTTATCGCCCGGAATGAGCTTGTCAAGGTCTGTGAAGAGCCGTGCTGACGGCAGACCGCGGTGCCCCGAAACGATACAGTGGGTACCGCTTCCGCCAACCGGCATTGATGAGCCTTCAATATGACCTATCGCGCTTTGCAGAATATTTTCATCAACCGAATGATAAACAGGAAGCATCAGTTTGAGCTTGGGGATCTCAAGGTAGCCCATATTTCCGCTGCCGTTGACATCAAGAATGGAATTATATTCCTTCTTCTGCTCCTCATTAAGAATCCATGTTATACCGTTTTCGGCAATTATTCTGTTATACTCCCTGGCACGTGAAAACATAGCCTCACGCAGTTCGGTGTCCATTTCTCTCACAACACGGTCATAACCGAGGACAGCCTGTGTCTGGTGATAAGTGTTCCACTTATTTGATACGGATGGATACAGAATCAGCGAAAGTCCGACGAGAAATACAAGTATCAAAATAACATTGGTAAATCTTCCGCTCTTCTTTTTCATTTTAATCAGTCAGATACCTTGGTGCTCATACGACGCTTTGAAATAAGGAGTATGCCTGCGCCGAGAAGAAGGATTGCGCCTACGATATAGAAAATTGTTGTGCCTATACCGCCGGTGCCCGGAAGAAGAGAGCCGGATCTGTTCTCGACTTCTTTTACAACGATATCATTTTGACCATTACCTTTGGAATTAACAGTTATACCTGTAACATCGCCGTTAAGAGGATTGTAGCCATCAGGCGCCTGAACTTCTTCAAGGGAGTATGTGCCGTCAGAAACACCTGCGAATTCAGCTATCGCGATATCCTGATTATTCTCATCCTGTTCTATAGCGGTAGTCTTTGTGGTAGCGTCATCCCTGTTATCAACCCAGGTAACTTTGTCACCGTCGAATTTATAATATTTTCCTTCGCTGTTTTTAAGAGCGAAAATTGCACCTGTAAGAGGATTGCCGTCACCGTCTACCTTCTTGACGCGAACGGTACCGGTGTAGATTTCAACTACCGTGGGAGGAGTTGTGGTCGTGTAAGTTTCGTCTATATTATTGGGGTCATTGCTGTATCTGAGGCTTGCGCTGTTTGTCTGCTCATTGGTAACGAGAGCGTCAGATGTGATTGTTGCGGAATAAGTTACAACAATGGGATCGCCGACAGTGTAAGTCTTAACTCCTGAAAGCTTGAATTTGAAGCCGATTGCTTTATTATCGGCGTTTTTGATAAGGGTATAGTCTTCCGCGGGGAAGGGATTAAGCACGGTATCGCCGACTTTGACGCTTATAACTTCATTGAACTCAAGTCCGGAAGTCATTGTATCGGAAATCTCATAGATATATGATGTATAACCGGCTGTGTTGGGAACTGTGCCGTTGATTGTGAAATTAACAGTATCGCCTACATTGAAGGAACCGCTTCCCTCACTGTTGACTGTTTTTGTGATAGTCGGATAGGTGGATTTTGCCTTAATACTAACTTCAAAAGTTGTTGAGTCAAGAGAGCAAAGGGATGCTTCGCCTTCCTTGACCTGCGTTGCACCATAGGGGTAAACCAGATAGTAGCCGAGAGCAAGGCCATCGAATACAAGGGAGGTAGCGCCTTCAGCAGCGGTCTGAGTAGCGGTGGGAGCAAGAGGAATCGCGAATTCCTGAGCTGCCGCGGCAAAATTAGCAATGTTTGCTTCGGTGATATTAATATACTTCGTTGAAGAACCGATTGTAATGGGATTGAGGGCGTTGCCGATATTTGTATCAGAGATATACGCGGCACCCGCTCCTGTTCCGGTGAAGAAATCGTTCCATACGGGATTGATTGTATATGAAGCGTTAACTACGTCACCGTTTTTAATTGCCGTCATATCAAAAACACGGTATATGTTGTATGTCTGACCGGCGGTAACACCTGTCACGGTAATTTTGCCCGTCTCAACCGCAAACGCGGGAAGTACGGCTATCATGCCTATGATAAGCGCAAGCGCTATCGAGAGAATAACTTTTGTGCGTTTCATTTTTTTAACTCCTTATATGTTTTTGTACTGATTCTGTTATGCTGATGCGCGTTTTCTGCGCTTTACATAGATAATCGGAGCAACTGCCATCATTAAAGCACCTGCTATGTAGATAAGGTAAGTGCCTGATCCGCCGGTATGGGGAAGGATATGCCCTCCGAGAGAATTGGTGACCTCTACTGTTATTGAGGCAACAGCGCCGACCGATGAACCGGTGAATGTGTGCTGGTTACCTCCCTGAGTCACAACCGTCTTATCGGGTTTGACATCAATGACAATCGGATTCGCTTCCCTGATGTATCCTGGAGGCGCCTCAATCTCTGTCATAGTGTAGGTGCCTGTCGCAAGAAGGAACTGCGTGGAATTGTTGCCGGCTTTGAGAATACCGTCCGAACCCGAAACCAGGTTATCCTTTATAACGGTATCGCCATGACTTAAGCTGAAGGTCGCTCCTTCAAGCGGCTGAGTTCCGTCCTCATTGGTTTTTTTAATCGAAACCAAATATTCTTTACGGGCATTAACTATCGTTATGGTTGAGCATCCGGTAATAACGAACTGATTTCCGTTATCACCCTGCGGTTCAAGGGTTACATTCGGGGTTACCGGAATGCGATATGCATCCGTTGTCCTTATGCCCTCATAGCTTGTGTTGAATATAGCGCTTTCTGTTTCGGTAACAGTCATTACCGCGCCGAACGGAACAACATTATCAAGAACTTCCGTTCCTTCGTTTCCGAGAGTAAAGTCGCGTCTTAAATCTTTGGGTCCATCATCAAATCCCCGGAACAGCGCATTGAAATTGAATGTCATCGCCTCGTCTTCACCGGTACCGACAACCCGCTTGGTAATGGTAACATCAACAACTGTCGGTTCCCATATTGCATAAAGGGTATTCGGAAGATCCGGACGCTCATCAGCCGCTATATAGGTTACTTCCTGCTCGGTTTGATCACTCTCGTTCTTCGTGTAGAATTTTCCGCTGTTAATATCGTAACGGAACTTCGGAGTCTGCCCCTTCTCAAGTGAAGAATTCTGATCCCAGCCAAGGAAGGTGTATCCTTTGTGTGCATCCCAATCCGTAAAATCAGAAGGCGCCATGATGGGTGAGGGTTCATTATAGAGGGCGGGCCTTGACGGCTCTTCCGGCGTACCCTCTGTCATAGCGGTTTCAACCATTTCATCGAGTCTAACGCCGCTTTCACTGACAAGATTATTGCCGTAATTGTCGACAGTATTGGAACTGTATTTCAGGCCTGACGCCTCAACAGGAAGATCCTCATATTTCATATATATAGGTATGAGGTGAACAACACCGTCTCCGTCAGCATAATCCGAATTGATAAGTATCTGATCACCGGGATTGTATTCACGTATTATATTGCCGTTATCATCAAGCAGTGCCCAGCAGACGAATGCATAACCGTCCGGAGGGGTGGGTGATGTGAGAACGAAAGTATTTGATTTGTCTGAATAATGCTCGCCGTTATCGCTGGGAGCGTCTGAACCTGTTACGGTTGACCCTTCAACAATCTGATTGTTGTTATCATATTGTACTCCGGCATTATCGTATTCAATTGTATATGAACCCGATCTCCTCCAGACTGCCCTCAGAAGTGTGACTTCTGTTACCGGCGTGTTGAAATCGTACAGCTCCATAACAGTCTCGCCTGTGGAATCTGTTACTTCATTCAGGTTTTCGTCGAGCTGAACCTTATACCATCCGACAAGCGCATATGTGGACTCGGTAGTGTCTATTTTGTATTTCTTGTCCGGATTATTTGCCTCTGACACATCCTGCGTATAATACGCTTCTCTCAGACCTGAAGCGGGAGCCGTGTTGTTTACCAAATCATATTCATCATAGTGGTAATACCAGGTGCCGTTTTCATCCTCTATGAAGTTCCTTTTAATGTCTGCGTATTCGCCGATTGTTTCTTCCATATTGGCGTTGAAATAAGTCGCTTCATTTGAATTCAGTACACCGCCGTTCGGATCAATCTTGACTCTGAACTTTACGGCTTCCCAGCAGGCAAACAGCTGCACATCGTTGTTTGGCATCGAAATGTTAAAATCAAACGGAACAGTGCACGCTCTGTCTTTATACCAGCCTTTGAACACATGACCTTTGCGGATATAATTGGGCTGCGTACCGGCAAGACCACTGAGGTCGGCGGTATATTTTTTTTCCACGCTATCGGCTATGCTGACGTAGTTCTCATACTGACCCATAGGATCAAAGAAGTCCACATTGTGCTTTGACAGCTTATGGAAAATACACAGGTCTTTCCTGTTGCTGCTTACCGAGACCGAGGAACCGTTTGTGCGCTGAGTAATGCCTGACCCCGAATGCGTAGCCGGCGGATCATTGCTTCCCACTGTATTTATCTCGGCGGTACCGTATACCTCGTAGCCGGTAAATTTATTTGTCACCTTGAAAGATCCGGAACTGCCGTGGGCAGTTATTGCATGACTGAATGACCCGTCGACGTTTTCAAGATAGTGATGATAATTCCGGCTTCCGGTCGAACTGCCGGTTGAATAAAGGTTATATGTGGTGCTGTCTCTATTGTCCGGGGGAAAAATGAATCCATCAAGATAGGTCTGGGTCGTGCCGGTGTCTTTACCTTCTTTCCATACTATCGTCTTCTCTAATTCATCATATTCCCATCCCCATTTATAATCCGCATATTTCTCCAGGTTCGTTGCTTTAAGGTCTCTCAGAGTCTGACCGTAAAGCCCCGTGAATGTCTTGCTAAGGGGCCAACTATTATAACTATTATTATCCCTTATGTAGAAATTTATCGTCATCAATTTACGGTCCATATATACGTTGATGACGCTGCTGCCTTTACGGTCGACAGTTATGGATTCAACCTTGTTTGTGTTGCGCCGGAAGAAGGTATATTCACTGCCGGTCGGAGTCGCAATTGAACTTGAACTGATTGTTGAATTTACGTTTGCGGTTTTTTCCTGATACCCGGAATAATCATATTTCTTTCCGGCATCTTCAACATCCTTATCATCCGTAACCTGCTGCTTCCAATATATTATTGTATATTTAGCTGTACCGTTTGACCATTTGCCATACAGGTTCAGGTCTGCATTAAGATACAGCTTTCTGCCGCTGATTGAGTTGCCGTCTCCGAGATCAACAGTTCCGTTGACAATATTGCCCGATGAGTCGGTTACTCTGGTGCCCTGCGTCATTCCGTCGTTTTCCGTGGTCTCCCAGCCGAGAGAACCGGCCACTCTGCCGGTGTACCATCCATCAAACACATAGCCCTGGATTTCGGAAACGGGAAGCGACGAGACCTGCTCTCCGGGTACAATGCCCATTGACGGAACATAGAGAGCACTGGTACCGGCCTCACCTGCATGGAATCTTATCCAATTGACTGCCTTGAATACGGGTAAAAGCTCTGTGTCCCCTGAAATCTCTATTGTATCAGTGGAGATTATTTCATCGGTTTCCTTATATTTCCAGCCGGCAAATATAATATTCGGCTCGGGTGACTCAACGGAAATACTGCTTATGTCAGCCTGTGCCGCAGTCTGACCGTCTCCGGCGGAAACAGGCATTCTTGTGTGAATGACATTTCCATTCTCATTAGAATAGAATGTAATATAATATACAGGGCTGAATTTCGGGTAAACCCTGACTGTTTCATTATTGGTTACACTTATAGGTGTGCCGTCAAGTATAAGTTCTTCTCCGGACTCTGTATACCATCCGAGGAAATCGCGTTTTGTTAAAACAGTATTTCCCTGCCCGTCCGGTGATTCGATAATACCATCGGGGTCCGGAATCACCTGAAGCGCCTCACCGTCCTTAACTATCTGATAGAAAGTCTCGACACCGGCATTGTTCCTGAAAGGATAAACCGAAGTGAAGCCGCTGTCTTTGTAGAATTCATAAATGCGTCTGCCGTGGATTTCACCGCCGAATACGGCGTAAACCGAAAATAACTCGGCATCAAAAGATATTTCGTTCAGCGGCGCAGGCTCCGTATCCGGCTCAACAACCTGTGTTTCGCCGTTGTCGTCCATATGAACAACAACCGGGGCCTCACACTTCGCGATTTCATCGGAAGTGAATCTCACTTTGACGGGTGATGACGGCTCAATTTCCGTACCCTCCGCGTCACGGAATGAAATATCGACGGCCACCATTCTGTCAGCTTTGATATCGGCAGCGTTCTTTATGTTTTCGACAGTATCCGCATTATCGACGGGTTCAACTGTCATGGTTGCTCCGTAAGGAAGCGCCCCTTCGTCCGCCCAGACCGAAACAGTCAGGCCGTTGACTTCTTTCTCAAAGTCGGGGGTTCTGACTATTTTGCCGTCGGGCAACGCGTCATAACAGGCATCGGTATGGACATGTTCCTCTTCGGTACAGATAAGCTTCTGCTCTGTATGAGCGGGAACCGTTTTGTAGCACGAAGCGTCATGAATGTGAGTGTCCTTATTGCAGACAACCTCATAATCCGCCCTGATGCATTCCTCAGTGTGAATATGCTCGGGATCGGTGTTGCCGCAGATATATGTCACTGTTCTCGTGAGGCAGGCATCTGTGTGCTCATGTTCATCTTTGGTACAGATAAGTTTTTTACTTTCAGCAACCTCTACCGTTTCATAACATCCGGCCGTGTGAATATGCTCAGGTTTTTCGCATATCAGAGTCTTTTCCATTGTGATGGCAGGAAGTATGAGAGCATAGGTTGTGCAGAAGACAACAAAAACACCCAGCGCCAGCACAATCTGCTGCCACCGTTTATGTCTAATGTGTTCTGTTTTAAAACGCGTTATGCTTACTTCGTCTTTGTACATTTTTATCTCCCGCACCGGAAATCTGTTTATTTCAGGCCTCCGAATTTTTTAAGAGGCCAGACTCTGAATATTATTCTGCCTACCACATCATCCCTGTCGATACTTCCGACGGATGTGTTTCGGCTGTCAATGGAAGTTTTGCGGTGGTCACCCATAACAAAAAAAGCATTGTCAGGGACCTGAAAAGGCAGCTCAATATTGCACTCGCCCAGCGCCTTTTCGGAAACATAGGGTTCATCAATCGGCTTACTGTTTACCGTAACATTACCGCCGGCATCAATATCAACCCAGTCGCCGGCTCCGGCTATTACCCTTTTAACAAGGATTTTACTGCCGTAATAAACGCCTACGATATCTCCCGTTTTAAATGAAGAACCCTTGACGGAAACCACAATGTCGCCCTCAACGAGGGTGGGCGTCATCGAATTGCCGTAAATCCTGAGGACAGGAAGGAAAATAGTCGCAACAAGAACGGCAACCGCGGCCGTCACAACGAGTGTATAAAGAGTGGACCGTATAACGCGGCGGTAACGCCGTTTATAGTTTTCTCTTTCAAGTTCCGCCTCAAGCTGCGGAATATCGGGAGAAGCGGAGCTTTTATTTTTTTTCATCGTCACTCTCCGATATCAAAAGATTCTTTTGCTTTTAAAGCTATCAGATTGCAGCCTTCTTTGTGCTTGGCAATGAGAGGCTGAACAACAAGAGCGGTAAAATCGTCTTTAGTCAATGAGGATTTGTCTCCGAGACTTTCCACCGCCTTGGTGAATTCCGCGCAAAGTTTTTCGCTCAGGAGGATTTCGTAAGCATCGGCAAGAGCTGAAAGCGTCTCCCCCGCCCTTATCTCCGTTTCCCGAAGAAACAAGGCAGAAGTTTTATCCGCGGTCTCAAATATTCCGCCGAGCTTGGCACAAGCCTGCGCAAGTGAGCCTGAGGTTTCAATATCAATCCGCGTCTTTTCCGCGGCAGCGCTCAGCGAAGCGTTTTCTGAGCTAAGACTCTCAATAAGCTTGTCCTTACGCTCATTTTCCCGCATTGTCTCTATTATCAGCTCCAGAAGTTCTTTGCGATTAAGTTTTTTCAGTTCGCCTGAAGCCATAACCGTCTCCACCCCCGAAAACAAAAACTGACCGCACACCGAAATCGGCGCAAAAGCACCGTACGATTTGCAGTCAGTCAATCATGAAACCCTAAGGTTTTTTAGACACTAAACTTTGCGTCTCCGCCTTTCGACGGGTTTGCCAAATTGAATTTTCGGTGTATTTTACCATATATAATTTAAAAAAGCAATATTTTTTTCAATTTGAAAATTGCCAAAATAAGCTGTTGAATTTTGTGCATTTTTATACAAATTTTACAGTCAACTCCACTCTTAAATCGGTTAAGACTTGACTTTAGTTTACTTCTATTTTATATTAAATTTGCAGTCGCCGGGCGCGGCATATTATCCGGTGACGCAAAAAAGTATTTCTGCGCAGCAAATAAACCGCACACGCTGTCTCACGGAGGTTGAAATGGTAAAGCCGTATTATACGACTATGATTTTTATCGTAGTTTCATCGGTTATTCCCCTTTTATTGATGATTCACAGGAGTTCTCCTTTGAACCGTCACGATATATTCTGCTTTACACTGGCTTTCATAATGATTGCTCTGTGTGCCGCTCTTGAATGCGCCCAGGTGCAGCTTGACGGACGTTTTCCCCGGATGAGACCGCTTCATTTTTTTGTTGTATTTACTGAGTTTGCCCTTTCTCCGCTTATTCCGGCACTCTTTTCATATACGATACGCCCGAGCCGGTTTTCGCGATGGCTGATGGCGGTTCCCGCTATTAATTTTATCTTTCTTCTGATAAATATCAAAACAGGCATCGTCTATTCAGTTGATCTTGAAAATGTATATCACAGGGGTACTGTAACTTTTCTTTATCCTCTGTTCCTTGCAATATCAATCCTGTGCATGTTTGTCTGTCTTGCTTTTCTTAACAGGGACTATTATTCATCAAACGGAGCTGTAATTATTTCAATTATAATTATAATGGCAGCAGGACTGACCGTCCAGATTATCAACAGAGAACTCCTGATTGACTGGGTAGTTATTTATTTTGCCGCAGTGATGATATACGATTTTTATTCTTCTCTTGTAAGTATGACCGATGAACTCACCCATTTGCTCAACCGCAATGCCTTTCAAAACGACAGCAAGCATCTGAACAAGTGCGCATATATCGCGTATTTTGATATTGACGGCTTCAAGGATATCAACGACAATCTCGGTCATAATTACGGCGACTCCGTGTTGAGGATTTTCGCCGCAAAAGCGTGTAAAGTATATGGCCTTTACGGGAAAATTTACCGTGTGGGCGGGGATGAACTGTGCGCAATCATCACTAAAAAAGGAGCCCCGATTGACAAACTCAACGACAGGCTCCGCAGAGAAGCGGAAAGCGCTCTGAACAGAGGCAAAGATGCGCCGTCTGTTACCGTATCAGTCGGTTACGAATTTTTTGATCCGGCAAAAAGCACTTTTGCAGAGGCTCTCGCCGAAGCGGACAGAAAAATGTATCTCGACAAACAGCAGAAGAAGGACTTAACCGAATAAAAAAGGCTGTAAGCCGTATTTATATTGCATTTCCGAGCGTTTTTTCCGCATGCCCTAAATCCGGCGGTTAATATGTCCCCTCTTTATCTCTTATTACGAATGAGCTTTACGCCGCCGCTTTGCATCCGATTTCAAAAAAGCCCGCAAACGGCTTGATTTTTCGGTGAAATGATATAAAATTAATGTATAGCATACAGGAAATGTAGGTTTTATGATGAAAAAAGTTATTGCTCTTCTGATGAGCGCAATTACGGCATTAATGATTATACTGCCCGGTTATGCTGCAGAGGTTGATGTTTCCCGGCCCGAAAATGCCCATCTTTCATTCGGCGATGACGGCAAATTCACAATTCTCCAGGTTGCCGATATACAGGATGATGCATTCCTCTCAAATCTTACAAAAAAAGCAATCAGAGCCGCCGTTGAAAAAAGCGAACCCGATCTGATAGTGCTTACCGGCGATAATATTGCCGGCTACTACTGCGGCACCAAAGCCCTTGCGCGCTCCGCGCTTAAACAGGTAATGGACCTCTTTGAGGATATCGGGGTTCCCGTTGCGGCTGTTTTCGGCAATCACGACGATGATGATACCGCGTATACAAAGGTTGAGCAGATAGAGCAGTATGAAACCTATTCCTGCTACATCGGCTGCGCGGGCGTTGTCTGCGAGGCTCAATCGGGTGAAAACAAGACTTTAAACGCAGGCACTTACAATGTGCCGATATTTGAATCAGCCGACAGCGACAAGGTTGCTTACAACATCTGGTGCATCGACTCCGGCAACTATAACCCGGACGACAGTTACGGCGGTTACGGATATGTAATGCCGGAACAAATTGAATGGTACCGTGAAAAATCAAATGAATTAAAAGAGGCAAACGGAGGAAATCCCGTACCCTCCATCGCTTTTCAGCATATAGTTCCGCCTCAGATTTACAAAGCGCTTAAAGAGACTGATAAAGACACCGCGGGCGCGGTATCATACGGCGGAAAGTATTACACTCTGCCCGACGGCATAGACAAAAACACAAACTGGATGAACGAGGCTCCCTGCCCGCCCAATTTGGATTTTGAACCGGGATACGCAGAGCTTGACGCCATGATTGAGCAGAAAGATGTCAAAGCAGTATTCTACGGTCACGATCATATCAATAATTACATTGTGCCTTATGAGGGAATTGACCTTGTTTCAACCGCGGGCATCACTTTCCTGTCATATAACGACAGAAACAGAGGCTTTCGCGTAATCACTCTGGATAAAAGCAACACCGACACTTATGACACCTATTATATCGATGCCGAGGAACTGCTTGAAAACGGGAGTGTAACGGACAAAATCCAGCTGGCATTCAGAAACTTTCTTGACTCCGCAATCAATTTCTTCAAAACAGTCTGGAATAAAATCACGCACGGATAAATTCTGAAAACCGGGTCCGCAGGTTAACACAAAACCTGCGGACTTTTTTTTAACCGGCATACTGTTTATACTTTTTGATGTTGACAAGGAGACATATTATTATTTATAATTTAATTGTAACCCGATTAAAGTTTAAGGAGATACTGACATGCACGGGCTGATTCAGAAAGGTACCGATATCATAAAAGACGTAAAAACCTACTGGCAGCAGCCGCGCCCGGGTGAATACGTACCGTATAAAGAAGTTGTGATGCTAAGTGTAGGCTGGATGTTTTTGATGATGGCAGTCAACTGGAGCATCGGTTTCGGTGTGGGTAATGAGTTTACCGGTATGACTCTCGGTATGAACAACACCGAGCTGCTCATTATGGGCTATGTATGCACAGGCATAGGGTACCTCACCACCCCAATCAACGCCTATATTATCGACAATTTGCGCTCAAAAGACGGAAAATACCGCGTCTATTTAAAGCTCGCCATTCCTTCAATGATACTCACGCTTATCTCGCTCTGGCTCCCGTATGAGCAGGTGCGCGACGGCTTCAAATTCGGCCGCTACATGATGATTATTATGCTCTTCCTTATCGGCCAGATACAGGGATATGTGCAGGGCTGGGTGAGAACAGGCGTAGAGAATATGATTCACGTCATAACGCCGAATACACAGGAACGCACAAAGATTATGGCTATAACGAGCATCATATACTCTATGGGTTATACCATTAACAATGTCTATTATCCGTTTATGGTCACCCTGCTCACGGAAAACGACCAGAAATATTCGATGCATTATTATCGCGGAGCCTATACTCCCGTTGCTCTGCTGATGCCACTTGTGCTTGTGGCATATTTCGGCACTCGTGAACGCCTTGTTCTGCCGAAAAGCCGTATCACAAAGATGAGTTTCACCGGCTCGCTTCGTGCCGTGGCCGGCAACAAAATATTCTGGATACGCTGTATGGACGGCTGGAACAACTTCCTTGAAGGAGCAAAAGGCGACCTGTGGAACTGGATGGTTTACCGCGCCCATATAATGAAGAGCTCCACATACGGTATTCTGAACACAATCTCTTACAACGCGAACTTCTGGGGTATGCTTTTATCCCCGTGGTTTATAAAAAAGTTCGGCAAAAAGAAAATCAAGATTGTAAAAAATGTTATACAGGTTTTTCTGATTGCTTCATATTTCCTGTTTTACAAGTCCCCGCTCGCGGGCATCGGTCTCTTTGTCGTATATACGCTTGACCGATTTGTGGATACCTATAATGTCATCGACAGCGCCATTGAATCGGATATGCGCGACAACCAGCAATACCTTATCGGCGAAAGAATTGACGGAGCATTCAACCTGATTTCGTCTTATACAGGCGGAGTTATCGGGATGTTTACCGGTCTGTTTCTGCCTTGGGTTTACAAGCGAAAAGGCTTCGACGGAAACGATTACTCCGTGCTGGATGTTTACAGCAATTATGATGAAAACAAGCCTCTTTCCGAGCAGACTCTCAACCCGAATTGTGTCCTGTTTCCGCTGATGGAGACGCTGATTAAAATCTCCATATTCGGCGCAATCATCGACGTGCTTCCGTGGTTTGCCTATGATATATCGGAAACCGGACAGAAATCGATGATACGTGTTATCCGCATACGCACAATAGTTGAAGACCGCAACTCGGACGAGCGTGACGACGTGTCATACATTGAGGGATGCGAGGCGGTAATGAGGGCCAGGAAATATGACGGACTCAAAAAGAAAGAGGTTCCCCATTACAGCACGGTAAGCGCCGCGCGTCATACCCCGGCGGAAACCGATGAAGAAAAAGAAGCACGGGCGCAGGCGGTAAAAGCCGCAAAGCAAGCCATTGAAGATGCCCGCAATTACAACGAAGAAATTGAGATTGCGGAATTCGTGATGAGGGAATTGCGCCGCTTTGAAACGCCCTTCGGTCAGGCGCAGCTTGAACTCTGCCGCGCCATTGTTGACGCAGGCCCGCAGCATTTTTTCGATAACGCAGAAGAATTGATCGAAAAGGCCAGGAACCTGCCTTCATCGAATATACGTGAGGAACGAATCTTCCGCAGGCAGGAAATCCGCAGCACCAGACAGCTGATGAAATCCGCTCAGCTTGCGGCAAAGTATTACCCTGACGGCATAGTTGAATTCGATCACGCCGAATATGAAGCGGCATACAATATGCCCGATGAAACCGGGGAACAGGCTAAAGCCCGCCGTAAGGCGATGAAAGACGCCTCGACCAGGCAGAACATATACGCTCTTGTCGCGGCTCCGTATCTCGCCGCAAAGCGCACAATTGACCTGTACGAAGGTTACCGTCACCTTGATGAGATAACAGCCGACTACGACAATGTCGTTAATTTAAGAAACGAGCGCCTTGCAGCGGAGCGCAGGGAGCAGGAAGAGCTTGCGGAGCGCCGCCGTCTTGACCGCGAAAGCCGTGAGGCAGAAAAGCGCCTGCGTAAATGATATTTTGATAATTGAAATAATAAAAGTTCTGATCGGCAAAGGATGTGTTGACAATGCCCTACTGTACTATTTGCGGTTTTCAGCTCTCGGAAGATGACCGTTTTTGCCCGGTCTGCGGTGCGCCCAAAGACGACAAACCTATGCAGCCGGTTTCCCGTTCAAAAAACAATAATCATATACACGACACTCTGATATGCCCGAAATGCTCAGGTCAGATGGTTGTGCAGGCTGTATCCGAGCAAAAGAAAACAGGTTGTCTTACCACCCTGTTATACATTCTGCTGGCGTGCACCGGTATCGGCCTGCTGATAGTCATTTTCGTTCTGCTGAGGAAGAAAGCCAAGACTGAATCTTATGCCGTTTGTCAAAAATGCGGATATATGAAAAAACTGAGAGGGTAACATAAAAAGCTAAAGCTCGCAGCGGTTATTGAGCGGACATCCGCCCTTCTGCTGCGAGCTTTTTTGCCTGAAAGCAATAAATGTTTAACTCGGAGAAGTTATTTCTTCCGGCTCTTTTTCAACTTCGGCACGTCTCCTTGTCAGTTCATGATACATAAGCTCACGCTTTTCACCGACCAAATCATAAAACAGAAGCGGAATAATACCGAGCAATCTGAGCAATGAAGGCACTATGGTATACATAGCAAAAATATTGCGTTTTGTCGTCGGTGTCTGTATAACAATAGCGCCGGTATTGGAGGTCCTGTAACCTATCACGGGTATTAGGAACGTGCCGACAGAACGTGATATGGCTCCCTTGAATTTTGAGACAAAAGTCAGCGCGGAAAAGCTGACTCCCTCGGTGCGCTTTCCCGTTTTCCACTCCATATAGTCAACCGCCTCGCCTATCATCTCGGTCGGAACCACGCTTCCGACACCTGCGAAGAAGCTGTTAAACATACTTTCAACAATAGAAAGCGGAATCATCCAGGCAAGTTTCATATATCTTCCTGAACCGATGGCGACAAGGAATTTGAGACTTGTCATTACAGAAGGAGCAACCATAGACATAATACTCAACTGACGATTGTTGAATCTTTCCTTCAATTTCCTTATCAGCGTGTAGCTCACCACGGTAACTACAACACCCGGAGCACCCGTAAGTAAAGTAAGAGAAGCGTGACCGAGCACATCAAGATAATAATAGGTTGTAAAAACTCCGCCTATATCGCCCAATGCGCTGAGCAGTTCCTTAAAAATAAGCAGACGCAGAACACGGTTTGTAAACATCGCACGGAAGCTGTCTGAAATCGACGGCTCCTCATTAGACTGGGCAATGCGTTCTTTAACAAAGAATCCGGCAAGACTGAACAGCACCATACCGACAGTACCGGAAATAATCGCAAACATACAGAAAAACACACGGAGATTTCCTCCAAGGCCTCCCCCGTTCACAACATCCAGCAAAATCGGGATGGTAACGCCCGGGATACCGCCCAGGAATGTCGATATAAAACGGGCAGACGTAATGGCACGTGTGCGGTCGAGCGGGCTGGGAGATATTGCGGTTGACAGCCCCCAGAACGGAACATCGCCAACCGTGTAGAAAAATTCCCACACGAAGTAGGTAACAATCATATAAATAACTTTTACCGGATCGGAAGGAGCACGATTTCCCACAAACAAAGGACCCGAAAACAGCAGAGCCGTGGAAACAGCCAGCGGAAGCGGAACAACACGCAGATAAGGCACAAGCTTGCCCCAGCGCGTTCTGGTGCGGTCAACAACAGAACCCATCAGCGGGTCGTTCAGAGCATCCCATATTCCCTCGATGAAAAGCATTGAAGAAACAATTTTTGCATCCACGTTGAATATATTGACAAGGAAATAGGTGAGATATCCTGTCAGCGTATTGTAGCTGATAGTCTGACCGCCGTTTGCAACTCCGTATAACAGTATTTCACGCTGCGGCACGTACATTCTGTTCTCTTCGTTCATCAATTCCCCTCCTTACCCCCGACAAGTCCGATTAAAAAGGTAATCATTCCGTTATGCTACACTAATATTATATAAAAAGCAATCAGCATAATAAATAATAAAACTAATTCTTTTTAAACTGCTATTTACATTTTATGTTTTTGATAATAGATTTAACAACCGGAACAACTACTGTGTTTCCTGCTTGTGTATACTTACTCTTTTCAGGCACATCATCGGGAAATGAAAATTCTTTCGGAAAGCCCATTAACGCAAGGCATTCTTCGGGTGTTATTCGCCTAATACCGTAATCGTCTCTTATGATTGGAACACGATTATACCAAGTCCCCATATTTGCTTTAAGTGTAAACGAAATGCCGTCTTTTCCCGATTGCACACCGAAATCCGAAAAACGATAGATTTGATTTCTGTCTGTCATTGCTATCTTGATTTTTTCATAATCTCGGCTTCCCGGTTGAAGATAGTATTCTTCCGGAATATCCGCTTCTCGGTCAATTATATCAAAAAGTGTTTTCTCCGATTCACACTTTTCGGGGAAAGTGAATTTATCACTTGTGGCTTTTTTATCAAACGCAACAATGTATGTCCTTGTTCTATGTTGAGGGAATCCATAATCAACAGCATCGGCTACAAGATAGCGGATATAATATCCTCTTTCGGATAGTTCATTGTGAATTACATTAAATGTTCTACCGTTGTCATGCTCTGTAAGATTGGCAACATTTTCAAGAAAAATAATTTTTGGCTTCTTGGAATCAACGGCTCGCATTATTTCAAAGAACAAATTGCCCCTGTCATCATCGAAACCTTTTTGCTTTCCGCAAACCGAAAACGGCTGACACGGGAAACCGGCAGTAATGATATCAACATCTTCAAGTAAACTAAAATCAACTTTTCTGATATCTTCTTCAATTAGATTAACATCTGGGATATTATACTGATATGTTTTACAAGCATCTTTGTCATATTCATTTGCCCAAATAATCTTATGCTTTGCCTGTGCAAAAGCAATATCAATTCCGCCGATTCCAGAAAACAAACTCCCGACAATCATTTTAACCCCAAATCATCTTGATTAATTGCATCAAGATAGCTGTTCTTTCTTTAACCGCTATGGCATCATATTTATCATATTGTTTAAAAGTTATATTCTTTCGTGAGCAAAAGTTTTGAAGGCCGATATTACTATGGCTATATTGAGGGCAAAGCGTTTTTGCCCAAATAGTTCCAGTATTCATATAAGTTGTTAACTTATCCTTATAGCTTTCGTTGCCGGATGATTGATTATCAAGACCTTTTAAAAACGTTAAAGCACCTAAACGGTTCCTGTAATCTTCAAATTCATCTTCGTTTTCAAACCAGGATAGATTTTCTTCATTTCTAGAAAGTATATGCTCTATATGATATACCGTTCCACCTGAAGTTTGTTTTATTAGTCCATGATAAGTTACTGTAGGCAGTTGCATTTCATCTGAGAGATAATGGTCAATTCTGCCAAAGAAATAACGCAAAAACCCCTTTCCGAGTGATGTATAAGTTGCTCTTTCATATAAACCGGGAGCAAATATATCATCAACTGAATCTTTATTCCTTTCGTCTTTAATAATTGATTTAATTGTATCCAAAAAAGATTCTTTTATCACGTCAATGGTAGGTGCGTTTCTTATCTTAATTGCCAATTCTGCCATTTGTGAAATAAAGGCACTTGATTCGTAAGAATTGGTTAACATTAAAATTGTATAAAGTCTATCAAATTCTTTTGATACTGCTTCATATTTTTCATTAAGCAGCGGGTCGTTGTATGAAATAGCAGAAAGCATGAGATTGTGAATACTGGTATTCTGCCCATTGGTAACACAAAACCAAAAATAAATCCCAAGATTCTCATCTTTTTTATTTTTGTGCATACGAATATATAAGTCAGAAAAGAATTTAAGGTCTTGATCGATAAATCTTTTGATTTTACTTATGTGAGTCCTATCCTTTTTATCTTTAAAGCCGATTCTGTCCGTAAAAGGCTCAACAAAAATTGATTTATGATATTGTTTTCCTAATGCTTTATGCTCTGTATAATTAGTGGCAAATTTGCTTTGAAAATACCATGCAAAGAAATCATCGGTTTCATCTTTTCCATCAATATCCATGAGACTCCCGACACACTCATCCCACTTATCAGCATAAGCAGTCTGGTCTGCTTTATCCAAACTGCCAACAAGTTTTCCCTTTAATATTTCATATGCTCTGAGTGGAACGCCTCTGTCATTTATGACCTCAAAAGTCATTGCAACATCTTTTGCATCAATGACATCAAGTTGTACCATTGTAATCCTATTATAGTAGTATAACTGAAACAACATAAATTTATGGGAATCAGTTATACGGCTTTTTAACATATTATAAATAATAGGAGCGGCTTCATAAATGTTTTTCTGTGATATAGTAGCGTTTGTTCGGTCTATATTTGCAATATCTTCAACTGCATTTTTCATAAGGTTGTCAAGGGCTACCCTTCTGTCATCAAACCCCATCCAATAAATATAATTGCCTAAAGCGTCATTAGAACAAATCCTTTGCCTGATAAAACTAATTAAGCCGTCGTTTGCTCCAAATTCTTCCGCCAGTTTGCAAAGCATAATTGATATTATAGTTAATGTGGTTAATCTCTGCTGCCCATCTACGATATATGTTTTTCCCGCAACTTTGTTTATCATAAACGAGTTCAAATAATAAAATCTATAGTTATCAATAGTCTCTTGATTTACAGGATCATTCGCTTTGTAATCGAGTTCAAATCTAAAAAAGATATCCTCTAACAAAGAAGAAATAGGTTTATATTCTTGCTTGGAGTCATTCCACTTATATTCACGTTGATAAAAATCCACATAGTATTTAGTATCTGAAAAAATCTTTGTTAAATTTAATTCATTAGGAGTAATAGCCATTTATTCATCCTCACTTTATAAACCTTATTTGCAAATTCATATCAAAATAATATTTGCCGTTTTCTTTGTATACCGTTGCAAAACTGTGTTTTGATGTTGAGCCCCTATCAAATCTTGTGTTGTTCAATAGGTATTCTTCAAAATAGTCACGATTGTAAATATGGTAAGCTAAAACATCGCCTTTTGTGGTAACAGCTATATAGCCACCGTTAGCTTCATCTCTGCCATCCCATTCCTTACTTGGAGTCATGCCAAGTGCAATCGCACATAAAAACTTTTTGAATTTGTATTCATATAATCCTCTTTTGGGGTAGCCGAGAGGATTTGTTTCTTCAAGCATATCAACAATTTCGCTACATGTTTTGTTCCCTGTTCTGTAACAGAATAAAAGGCTGGATACAATTATTTCCTCCATATAACTGTCAATATACATTAAATTATTTGAAAAGCCCTTGCTTTTTGCTTTTACATATTTTAGGGTTCCGCGTTCATCGATACATTTAACTCTGTCAAGAATTTTAGTTCTGCCTTCAATATTATTGATTATGTCTACGTCTCCGTCATTGATACCGGTAACTTCAAATTGAAAGCTCGTTGCTCCGCTTGCATTCAAAAGTGTAGGCGGACTTCCCAATTCGGATTTGATACTAAAACCACAAATTGTTTTATAACCAGTATTTATATCTTGCAATTGCATTCTGATATCAGTCTTATCCGTTGACGGAGCTTTGATTTTTGTACATTCAATTTCAGGCATAATTCTGCTTGCTTCTTCAACTTCAAATGCTCTTTCTTTGTCCCCTTCAATTATTCTCTTATAAAGAATCGTCGAAAACTCTTTCAAATCAGCCCTTGAAATATCTTTACACTTTTTGCCGTTAATATATAGCTCAACTTTTTTGTCATCCTCAATAACATATTCCATCTTCTTTGAGGATTCTTCGTCACGGAGAATTTTCAGAATTGGGAAGTAAATATCTTCAAGTTTTTTCAATTTGTCATCGGCAGCGTAAAGCTTGCCATCGGCAAGCAATTCAAGCAGAACATAAAGCTCGCTCCATTCGCCTTTGTTGCCTGTTATTTTCGGCATAATCAATGGCCTCCGTAAATCAAAACTTTGCGTATTTCTTTTGCAATGGCTTCTATAACATTTACCGTAACGCTGTTGCCGAACTGTTTATAGAGAGAAGCGTCGGCAAGAGTAAGCTTGTAGTCATCGGGGAAGCCCTGGAGTCTCGCCCATTCTCTGGGAGTCATTTTGCGAATGTCTTCTTTATTTATTTCGCCCTTTATGTGAGTAGTCGGAATCATTGAATGCTCACGGCTGTCAATTATAAGATTACCCTCTCTGCCCATACCGCCGCAAACAATCGTGCCCGCGATTCCGTCAAGGTCTCTGATAACATATCCAAAGCCGTGACCGGCCGCTTCGTGCCTTGCTCTGTGTTCTCTCAAAGTGTTCATATAAACATCGGAGAGATAGTATTTTGACGGAATGGGAGCATCATCCAAAATGTCACGAATGCAAACGGGTTTCTGTGTACCTTCCGGGAAAAAGAAATCCTCGGGTGCAATGTCATTTCTGAAACATACAAGGTATATTCTTTCTCTGTTTTGAGGAACTCCGAAATCTTTACTGTTGAGAATCTTATAAAAAACGGTGTATCCGATTTCTTCAAAAGCACCTTTGATAACTTTGAAAGTTCTTCCTTTATCATGAATTGTTAAGCCTTTTACATTTTCGCAAAAGATTACTTTCGGCTTGTGGTATTCACAAATACGGACAACATCTTGGAATAAAGTGCCACGGCTCATCCCTTTATAACTATCATTAAATCCACCGTGTTTGCCTGCCATAGAAAATGCCTGACAGGGGAAACCGGCAAGGCAGATATCAAAAGCAGGAATGTCTTTTTCCTTAATTTTTGTGATATCTCCGGCAATTCCAAAATCATCGTGGAAGTTTTCGGTATAAGTCTTCTGAGCGGGCAAATCCCACTCGCTTACAAAAACGGTTTCTATCGAATCGCCGAATGCATTATCAAATCCGAGACGAATACCGCCTATGCCTGCAAATAAATCAATTGATTTATACTTTTTCAATTTCTTTTACCGCCCTTTCCACTATATCGGCGCAAGCCGCTACATCTTTTTTTATGTCTTTGCCCCAAAAACGAATAACCGTCCAACCGTTATTTTTGAGTCTGTCGTTTACTTCAATATCCCTCTGCATATTCCGTTCAATTTTCGGAATCCAGAATTCTAGATGAGATTTGAAATCCGATTTTCGATTTTCCCAATCGTATCCATGCCAGAATTCGCTGTCAACAAACACGGCAATCTTTTTACCTTTAAAAGTTAAATCGGGATGACCAAATACGGTTTTATCATTTTTTCGATAATGCAGACCTCTTGCCCATAATTCATTTCGGAGCTTTACTTCTATTTTTGAATCTTTATTTTTAACGGCTTGCATATTTTTGCGTCGTTGTTCCGGTGTGTGATTATCCATTTTTTCCCTCTTGATAGAGTATTAGGTAAAATTATCCCATAATATAATTATTATAACACACACGCGTAATATTTCAATAAACAAAATATCAGAAAAACTGATCTCTGTTTTTACATATAAAGCAATTTCATAGGCCTCCCAATTAAAGGAAGTCTGTGCGTTTTACTTAGGTCAAGCTTTCAAAAACAAGCGTTCGGCTTTTTTGTGCAAAAAATTTTTTCAGTTGTTTGTCTCATTTTTGCAAAAAAATAAAAGCCCGAAACACTTGTGTTTCAAGGCTTTCTGGCGGAGAGTTAGGGATTCGAACCCTAGGTACATTTCTGTACACAGCATTTCGAGTCATAAAAGCAATTGGATTTCTCTGTTTTTTGGTGGTTTTTTGAGGTCTCCTGCTCTGAGCCGTTCGTGCCATATTCCACAAGGGATTTCGGTGCTTTCTTCAATAGGAATCTGCAAGCCCTTGATAATTCGAATAAAACGGCATTTTTCACTTTTTCTCTCCATTTTTTCGTTTTTCTCTCCTGTTTGAGAGAAATTATGAGAGAAAAAAGCATTATTTTCGGTTTTTCTGTTCACTCCGGTTGGATTAATTTTCAGGAGTAAGATAATGTGAAAATTGAAATTAAAATAATCCTTAAAGAGCTTGAAAAATGTTCCGATTATATTACCAAGGAGCAAATGTACAAACTCTGTCATATTTCAAAAAAGAAAGCGGAGTGGCTTCTAAGGAGTGGACTTGTGCCATGTGAACACACCGGGAAAAAAACTCGGTGTTACAGTATTAAGAAAGATGATGTTATTCTCTGGTTGAAGGATTACTATGAGGCACCCGGCAAGTATAGACCGCCTGATGATTGGTACAAGCGTATGGATGATTCTGACCAAAAAAAGAAGTTTGGCGAATCTTGGAAAATCGATCGGAAAAGATTCGTTAGTTACCTTCCACCTGAATTTGACCAAAAGGCCGCAAAATTTTACTATTCTGATAAACTATCATCTCATAAAGAAATCTTCACGTCAACGGAGGTATCTAATTTAACTGGATATACTGTTCGTACAATTAATGGGTGGATTACTTCTAAAAAGCTTAGAGCAATCATCCTTCCTCAAAAACATGCCATTCCTAAAGAGTATTTGATTAACTTTTTAAATTCGGATTATTATAACAAAAAAATTGTTAAGAAATCAAAAAAGCATATCAATATGCTTTGGGAGATATACTATCTTTCAAAAAACAGTAAAACAAGCAATAAATAAACTGTTTTTCTTACTTCTTTCAAAACACCCTGCATTTTCATAATCAACAAAAAGCCAAGATTTCGATTGTTTAAATTTGAGATCTTGGCTTTTTGGCATCCTTGAGAATTGTTTCATTGTGTATATAATTTAAGCAATGAAAAAAAGTGTGTTATTTGATTATCTTATTATAAGTTAAGGGTGAGAAAAATGGAAATAAAGAGTTCAAAGATCTTATTTACTGATGCAGTAGAAATGTGGCTGGAGGAAATTGAAAAACGAGTTAGTATTATAACTTTTGAGAGTTATGAGAGAGTTGCTAAGAATTATGTTATTCCATACTTCATAGAAAAAGAAAATTGCTTCTATATAGACGAAGTGACATATTTAGACATTCAACGCTTTGTCGATTACTATTCTTTAGGTAAAGAAAGACCACCACTTTCTGGAAAATCAATTCGACACTTAATGAATGTTGTCAGAGGAACTATCGTATTTGCCTGCCGCAACGGCTACGCAACGGATAACCCTTGCAGCCTTGTAATAATGCCGAAAATGACGAAGAGAGATCCAACTATTCTTACCGAAAGACAACTTAATGAGTTTTTTGAATTAATCCAAGATGATCCTATGTTTCCGCTTATTTATGTCACTGCTTTTTATGGTCTGCGCAGAAGCGAAGTTCTTGGATTGAAATGGGATAGCATAGATTTCAATAATAAAACCATATCGATAAAGCACACAGTTATAAAATCAGATAAGAAGGGCTTCGTTGAACAGGACACCACTAAAACTGCCAGTAGTCGACGAGAATATCCTCTTACTCCGGCAATTGAGTCTATGTTTATTAATCTTAGAAATCTAGAAGATAGTAATCGTAAAAAGTTTAATAAACTCTATCAAGAAAACGATTATGTTTTTAAATGGGATTATGGGAAAATGTATTCTCCGGATCATGTTACAAGACATTTTAAGCGATTGCTTAAAAATGCAGGTATGCCTGATATTAGGTTTCACGATTTAAGACACAGCTGCGCAAGTATGTTGGTTTCAAAGGGCTTTAAATTAAAAGATATTCAGGAGTGGCTCGGACATGCCGATATTCAGACAACAGCAAATATTTATGCTCACCTTTACAAAGAACGCAAAGATAAAATTGCACAGTCAATTGGTTTAGATAATAGCCTTTTGGAACAGGCTAATTGCAACCTGATTGAAATATCTCGATAATGGTTGGATGTGTTACTATGTTCAACGATTCAAATTGGAAGGAAATTCTCAAAAATCACAATGATCCTCTTACCATCGGCGATCTAACAGATATCCTCAATCTTACGCCGAAAATGGTACGTAAGTATCTTAAGCGCGCTGGCATCGATTACAAGGTTATGTCTAGGAAGTTCTATGTTTCAAAGGCGACTTGGATGAGGCATGTGAGATCGGTTTTCAAGAAGATTGGGTATGCGTCACCAAATGATATGGCAAGGGTTATAACCAGACTAAATCATATGTGGGAAGTTGGTATTAATCCTCCTCTGCCGGAACCATCAGAAGAGGAAAAAGAGCAGTTAAATAAAAAACTTTCCGAAAGCAGAAGAATAGGGTTTAGGGAAGGATACTCCCGCGGAAAGAAAGAAAAAACAGCAGAAGCTATTACTGAATTAACGGAAGAAGGTTTTACCGAAAAAAAGATAGCTGAACTTCTAAATATTTCAGAGAACGAAGTTAAATCCGTTCGAAATTCTGATAAAGGCAAAATACTCATAATAAACAAAACGAGTTGAAAATCAAGTGCATTTAATATCTGCCGGACTTTATCGTATTGATAAGTCCGGCTTTTTTATTTTTTACTTAGGAGGTTATATATGTCAGACAGTATTGTAAAATTACCAATAAAGGATCTAAAGGATTTTCCAGGACAT